>NZ_JBHTLD010000269.1:0-5424 GCF_042678745.1 Pontibacter rugosus
ATGTTCTTCATTAATTAATTCTTATACCTCCCAACTACTGTATATAAGGAACTGTTCCGGTTATTGGCCCTTTAGCTGGAGTAAGTAAACCCTGTTTTGCTATCGAGATAAGATCGCGGATTAAACTTTGGTTTTCTCTTGTACACATATATGAGCTAATATATAACATTCCTATAAATTATCAAGAGGGCTGATGATGCTTTCCAACCCGTGGCTGGTGATATGGGTGTAAATCTCTGTAGTTTTACTGCTCTTGTGCCCCAGCAGCGACTGAATGTAACGCAGATTTGTGCCCTGCTCCAGCAGGTGGGTGGCAAAGGAGTGGCGCAGCGAATGGGGCGTAACCTTCTTTTGCAGGCCTGCCTTCTTTGCACAGTCTCTGAACACATTGCGGATACTGTCGGTCGTGTACTGGCCGCCGTACTGCCCCTCAAACAGCCACACTTTCGGCCTATACTCCTTGTAATAAGCCCTGAGGCTCTCGAGCAGCTTCTGCGAGAGCAGCGTGGTGCGGTCCTTCTTGCCCTTGCCGCCACGTATGAGCAGCAGGTTTCTCTCTGACTGCACGTCCGTGATCTTCAGGTTGATAACCTCCCCAATCCGCAGGCCGCCGGCATAGAGCAGTTGCAGCAGGCAGCGGTGCTTAAGGTTAGCGGTGGCGGAGAGAATTCTTTGCACTTCCTGTTTGCTGAGCACGATGGGCAGCCGGTCTGCTTTCTCTGGCCGCTCCACCTGGTTCAGGTCCAGGGTGTGCCGGCCCAGCACCCGGTGGAAGTAAAACTTGACAGCGTTGATGCTCTGGTTCACAAAAGAATAGGAGTATGTGCCAGCCTGCACCATCTGCCGGTGGTAACCGTTGATCTCCTGTATGCCAAACTCGTTTATAGCCTCCAAACCCTGTTGGCTGTGTCCGTTCAGAAAGCGCAGGAGCAGGCTATGGTAGGTGCGGATGGTGCTGAGCGAGTAGTTCAGCAAGTATAGTTTTTCCAGGTAGGGCAGTGGGCAGGGAAGATAGCCGCTGTGTTTCCGGTAGGTCTGCTCCCAAAGTCTGCGCATGATGGACATATCGCTTATCTTCAGTGTATTGCTCAGCCACACCTGCGCCACTCCCTGCACATCCTCAAGCAAGTGGTGCAGGCCAGCGGCCTCCGTACCCACGGCAAAGCACCTTGGCTCCTGCAGCCACTGGCAACAGGAACTGTATCTTAGGGTCTTATAGATCAACTCATTGTAAGGGAAGGAAATCTGCAGCATGGTCTTGCCGCCATGCTGTAGCGGCTGCAGGCGTATGATAGGTAGCTCTGGCAGCTTCGCCAACGGTTCCGACTGCTGACTGCCGGAGGTAACCAACGCGCCCATGGCTGGCCGGAGTCTCCGTGGCCTGTTCAGGTAGCGCGTATCCACCAGCGCCACCCCCTGAAAGCGCCTGTGCAGCAGCTCTATAGCCTCTGGTGTTTTGTGCGCCACAAAGCACTTGTACGTCTTGCTGTACCTGGCCACGTCGCTGTCTTTCAGTAGCTTAGATATGCGGTGGTCAGGCTTATACCACAGGCGGATAAACTGCTTGCCGTTGTGCTCGAGTGTGTTCAGGTACAAAACCGGGGCTGTATGGTAGGTGCGCTGCATGAAGGCGGATATTGATCAAAGCCAAATGTAAACCCCTGCCGGCACTTAGCCGTTTTATGAAACATGTAGATGCGTTTATAAACGTAACTATACGTTTCATAAAACGGATATAGTATGAAGCAGGAAAACAAGTGCCCGCAGTGCGGCAACACGCTGAGCGGAAGGTCGGACAAGCGCTTCTGCTCCAGCCAGTGCCGGGCGCAGGCTCACAATGCCAACAGGCGGCAGAACACAGGCGAGCAGCTTATTCTTAGTATCAACGCCATCCTGCGCCGCAACCGTACCATTCTCCGGCAGGCCAGCCCGCAGGGCAAAACCACCACCAACCGGCAGGTGCTGCAAATGCTGGGCTTCGACTTCCGCCATTTCACCCACACCTATCGCACCAAGCAGGGCAACACCTATCATTTCTGCTACGACTACGGCTACCTGCTACTGGAGGACGAGAAGGTGCTCATCGTGAATTGGCAGCCTTACATGGAGAAGAGCTAAAGCAGGCGATTTTCTTTCCTCAGCTTACCTGCCTTTAGCTGATCCGGTAATTCTTATCAAGTATAAATAGATTCTGTTCCTGCCCGCCTGTTTATACTTGCTTCCCCATCAAACCCGTAGCTTCTTTTCAGGGTACAGACAAGATGAATATCCTTAATTTAAATTAAAACAGGTTTGATGATTAAAAAAATACTCTTCCTTTTTTTACTTGCAGGCACCTTTGGTTGCGCTGACAGAGACCTTGATGAGGTTGGTTTGGTCACGGGCAAAGCTATGGTTGTTTCGGCACACCCGCTTGCTTCGGCAGTCGGGGCAGAGGTGATGAAGCGTGGTGGAAATGCCGCTGATGCAGCCGTGGCTGTGCAGTTTGCGTTGGCCGTAGTATACCCTGATGCCGGTAACATTGGCGGTGGTGGTTTCCTGGTGCTGCGGCAAAACGACGGAAGTATAGCGGCCCTGGATTACCGCGAAAAAGCACCTGCTGCGGCACGCCGGGAGATGTACCAGAGCGATAACGGCGAAGTGATAGAAGGCCTTAGCCAGAACGGGCACCTGGCTGCGGGTGTGCCGGGCACAGTAGATGGCATGGTAAAGCTGCATGAGAAGTATGGCAGCATGCCTTGGCAGGAACTGGTGCAGCCAGCCATAGAGCTTGCAGCCAAAGGCTTTCCTCTCACTCAAAAAGAAGCCCGTAAACTAAACGAACAACGCCTCAACTTTATCCGGTACAGCAGCCTGCGGCCGGAGTTTATACTCAAAGACCATTGGGCGGAAGGGGATACCCTGCGGTTACCCGGCTTGGCTGAGGCACTGGAGCGGATTCGTGAGGAGGGTAGAGCAGGCTTTTATGAAGGTAAAACAGCTGAACTGATAGAAGCTGAAATGGAACGCGGTGGAGGTATTATCACCAAAGAAGATCTGGCTGCTTATGAGTCGGTGTGGCGGGAGCCTATCACGGGCAAGTATAAAAACTATTATGTTATCTCGATGCCACCGCCCTCCAGCGGAGGCATCGCGCTGTTGCAGTTGCTGAAGCTTACAGAAGAATATCCGATAAGCGAGTGGGGATTACATACTGCTAAATCAGCTCATTTTAAAATTGAAGCAGAACGCAGGGTATATGCCGACAGAGCAAAACACCTCGGCGACCCGGACTACTATGATGTACCTGTACAGGGGCTGCTGGATACGACGTATATCAAAAGGAGAATGGCTGATTTCTCCCTGGATAATGCTACTGATAGTGATGCCGTTTCAGCAGGCACACCTGCCCCGTCAGAAAGCCCCAACACCACACACTACTCCATCATCGACCCACATGGCAACGCTATCTCTGTTACTACTACACTTAACAACAGCTTTGGTGCCAAAACTTTTGTTGCAGGCGCACAGTTCCTGCTCAATAACGAGATGGACGATTTCAGCATTAAGCCTGGCTACCCTAACAGCTATGGGTTGATAGGAGGGGAGGCCAACGCCATTGCACCGGGCAAGCGCATGCTCAGCTCCATGACACCCACTATACTGGAGCGGGATGGTAAGCTGTTTATGGTCATCGGAAGTATGGGCGGTTCTACAATCATCACCACCGTATACCAGATTATAGTGAACGTTACAGAACATGGTTTGCCCATGCAGGGTGCAGTGAATGCAGGTCGGTTTCACCACCAGTGGAAGCCGGATTGGGTGCTATCGGAGTGGGGGGCACTAGGATTTGGCACATCTGCTAAACTGTGGTTGATGGGGCATAAAATCGCACCTAAGCCAGAAGGAGGGATTGGAAGGGCTGCTGGTATACTGGTGCTGCCAGACGGTAAGTTGGAAGGCGGCGCAGACCCTCGTGGCGATGATGCCGCTGCCGGGTTTTAAGCTTAGGTTTTTTAAGTTTTATACCTGATAAAAACGAATCAGATGCCTGTTGCTTCTCTTCCTTAAGTATAAAAGAAGGCCATACCTGCAGCGATAGCTTCCACTGCAAGTATGGCCTTCTCTTTAGAGCCTGTATAAGAGCATGTTTAAAATTTATACTCTGTGCTGCAAAATCCTGTAAAGGAACCTGGTTCACGGTTTTATCGCCCCATCGCACTGCTTTAATGCTCAACAACCGCTTTGCCAGAACCCTTTCCTGGCAGCTTTCAATTGCAAAAACAAAATTTAAACAAGCTCTGAACATCAAGTTAAACAGGCTCTTAGTAGCTCACGCTTTATTTCATTGATTTGATCTTTTGTTTCACGTTGTTGTTGCCAAATAATGCAATGGCTGCTGCGCTGGCTGCGGCTACTACGGCACTCGTAATCAATGGGTGCATGGAGGCACGGGTGTACAAGCTGGTTTTCATCACATGGCCCTTATAGTTACCGTGCACTTCCCCATCCTGGCCGGGCTGGTGCAAAGAGCCGTCATGGTGTTGTGCCGGCTCATCGCTCAGCTGCAAATCCGTCATCATGCTTCGGCCGGCCCAATCCATTATACTTGGGGCATACTTGTTGGTGCTGCTCATGGCTTTTCCGCCGCCGCCCACAAAAATATCCCGCTTCGGCTGTGTAGCAGCATGCAGTATGGCATTGGCTACTTCTTCCGGGGCATAAACCGGAGGCGGCAGTGTTAGCTCTCTGTCGGTGTAGTTTTTAGCGTGTTGCGGGTACGGAGTATTAATGCCCGCTGGTTTGATGAGAGTAACAGAAACAGGTGCTTTGTCTTCGTCCAGCTCAATGCGTAAGGCATCTGTAAATCCTTTTACAGCATGCTTGCTCGCTGCATACATACCTTGCATAGGTATGGCCACATCAGACAGCACACTACCCAGGTTGATAATAGCGCCACCTTTGCTTTTAAGATGCTTGGCGGCAATGAGTGAGCCGGTAACAAGCCCCCAGAAATTGGTTTCGAACAGACGATGGCTGTCTTCGTCGCTTACTTCTTCCAAGCGGCCATAGATAGAAAGCCCGGCGTTGTTTACCCATGTATCAAAGCCTCCGAATTTTTGTATGGCGGCATCTGCAATTTTCTGCACGTCTTCTTTTTGGCCTACATCAGCTACCACGTGTATCGCCTGGCCTCCATCTGCATTAATTTGCTGCTCAATATTTGCCAATGCCTCTTTATTCCGAGAGGCGAGCACAAGTTTGGCACCTTTTTTAGCCGCAGCGCGTGCGGTTGCAAGTCCTATGCCGCTAGAGGCTCCTGTGATAACAATTACCTGCTCTTTAAGTGGTTTTAATGAAATTCCCATATTGTATTAAGTTTGTCTGTAAAGTTTATACTTGGTGTATCTTTATTTCATACGCTCTAAACCCTTTTTATAG
>NZ_JBHTLD010000270.1:0-5419 GCF_042678745.1 Pontibacter rugosus
TAATATCCAAGTATATCCTCGCCTTTACTTTATCAGCAGCTACCAGCTATTTTCCTAATAACTAGAAGGTTGCGAAATAAGCTTTCAAACTCACTATTTTCGGTTAGCTTACAGCATTAAGTGCTGTAAATGCACCAAAGGCAGCGATAATATGGAGTCATATCATCGCTGCCTTTGGTGCATTGATTCAGCTTTTCCGGGATGATTTAGAAATCCTGTTCGGCTAGTGTTAAAGTATAAGTTGCTTTATAGGAGTTCTGCTTGTTATAACTCCAACGCGTTGTGCTGTTGAGGTTGTACCGGGCTTGCCTGCCATTGCTCGTTGCCGTAACTTCTATCCAATAGATTTCTGAGTTTGCTTTCTCTTCGTCCCGAACTTCATCGTCAGTGAAACCACTCGTTGTCCATACTTCTGCCACATCACCAGGGGCAATAGTATACGATGTGGCAGGACTACCTTTGACGATAACATTTGTACCTTCCTTTACGCTTACTGTTACTAAAGCGGGCGAAATGGTTTCATTCTTGATTTGGTAGCGATACATAGCATCCTTGTCGGTGTCTGCATCAAACCAGCTTTCGCAGGAAGAGAGCAACATAACAAGTATACTTAACAGAAACAAAGGGCGCATTTTAAAGCTTGTTTTCATGAGAATAGAGTAAATAGGTTTTATATTTTGGTTCAGGTAGTAGTATGGTAAGGTAGCTTTTTTACAACTTCTCCATCAGCACTTTATAAAGCGCCACCATACTTGAGATATCTTTTTTATGCACTATCTCATTTGGTGTATGCACATTATCTTCAGGGGCACCTACAAAACACCAATCCCAAGGGTAAGCGCTATGCTGAAGTTCTTTGGCATCGCTGCCTCCAGCGCCCTCTACTTCCAATTGATAAGGTATTCCGGCTTCTTCAGCAATTTTAATGATACGGTTTACATAAGAGCGCCTTGGTATCAGGCTATCCCGCATAGAAATGGCTACGCCCGCTCCTGGCTTTACCCCCTCTGTTACCCAAGTAATATCTGAAATTAGCCCCTGCTTTACACCGTACTGCTCGTAAATATATTTTGCCAAGTAAGCTACCGAGCCACCGCCGTGCTCTTCCCAGCAGCTGAAGGCAATTATCCCGTCTTGCAAGGTTTCTGCCACCTGTAAAGCACTCCAGACTCCTAAACGGTTATCCAAGTAGCAGCTTTGCACAGAATCCTCCGTCTCCCTGAAGTCGCACTTGAAAACTAATTCTGTGCCACGCGCTATCTCACGCTCATACTCATACGTTAGTTCATGCTCTTCCTCATTATACTTCAAAGTGCACTCTACTGCTCCTTGCGCGTCCTCTCCTACCAAGGTGTAGCCACTTTCTAAGTCAGGCCCTCCTATTTTAACTAGTTGATGGCCGTAACGCACTGTAAATCCGATAGAGTCCATGTGTGCGAAAATTGCACTTCGTGGTTTACCGAAAACAAGTATAATACAATCCTGAAAAAGATCGCCATGCAGCACCACAGGCTGCTTTGTCCAAGTAGATTTATGCTCCTGAATATAGCTCAACAGGAATTCTGACAGTTCTCGCTCATTACCCGACGGAGCATGAACCTTGCACAGTTGCTCAAGAAGTTTCATAAATAAATTCTTTTTATGGAATTCAAATTTAACAGATTTGTTGTACTTTTATAACTAACAGAGGCAAGTAGTAGCAAATGTGCCTTATATCTAAAAAATTCCCCATTTAATCTATGAAGAAGTTATTTTTTATCATCTTCACTTTAACTTTTCCTTGTTTAACAATGGCACAGCAGCCAATAGTGAACTCTGACACTACAGCTATGCGCCAAGTAACCTTCAACGAAATTGAAGTATTACCAGAAGCTACAAGGGTGAAGGGAATGCTGCTGCTTAACAAAGACATCCAGTATGAGTTAGAAGGCGCCGTAGACAATATGTACAATTTTAAGTACGAGCGGGCAGAGAAGCAGTTTAAGTCCCTTCGCCGCCGCTACCCTGAGCACCCGCTGCCTTACTTCTTGATGGGCCTTAGTCAATGGTGGAAAATTATACCTACGAATGTACAAACGCTGAAATATGACGACTTATTTTTTGCCTATATGGATTCTACCATACAGAAGGCAGAGGCGTTATATGATGCGGATGAAAAAAATATTGAAGCTGCTTTTTTTCTGGCGGCTTCTTACGGCTTTACGGCCCGTTTGCACTCTGAGCGCAGCAATTGGCGTAAAGCCACTGTAGCCAGCAAACGTTCTCTTGACTTTATGGAAAAAGCCAAGGCAGGAAACGGTCTTAGCCCGGAGTTTTTGTTCGGTGAGGCGCTGTTCAATTATTACTCTGTTTGGATTCACGAAAACTATCCAATGCTGCGACCAGTACTTGTCTTTTTCCCGAATGGAGATAAGCGTTTAGGCTTAAAGCAGCTTGCCCATGTATCCAATAGCGGCTTCTACACAGGAACAGAGTCTAAGACTTTCCTGATGAAGATTTATGCGAACGAAGAGAAAAACATGGGTGAGGCGCTAAGGGTATCAGAAGAGTTAGCAATGAAGTATCCTGATAATGCCTATTTTCAGCGGTACTATGCCCGCTTACTTTTTGTTAATGGCCATTTTACGAAAGCAGAACGTATCTCACTAGAGATGCTTTCCAAGTTGGAACAGAATATGCCTGGCTATGAGGCTGTAAGCGGCCGTTATGCCTCCTACATCCTGGCCTATATCAACCAACACAAATATCGTGACTTTGACAAGGCAAAAGAGCATTACAAGGACGCCATCATGTTTGCCGAGATGACCAATGAACGAGAGTCAGGATACTTTATCAGTTCTTATGTAAATCTTGCCCGTATCGCTAAACAGCAAAAAGACCAGGATATGGCTAAGAAATATTATACCATTGTCTTGAAAGCGAGCGACAAGAAGTCAGACAATTATGAGGAAGCTAAAAAGTTCTTTAAGCAGAACCGTAAAGGGTAGTTTATACTTGTAGATACCTATCAAAACAGCAGCGGCTGCCAATATTGGCAGCCGCTGCTGTTTTGATACTAGTTATTTTGATAGAGACTAAGCAGGCTGCTGCTCTGTTGGCGTCAGAATTTCCTCTTTAAAGTATTCCAGTGTGCGCTTTAAACCTTCGGCTCTATCAACCTGAGGTTGCCACCCCAGCACCTCTTGGGCTAGGGCAATATCTGGCTGGCGCTTCTGCGGATCATCGGTAGGGAGTGGCTGATAATCAACTTTCAGCTCCACTCCTGTCAATCTGCAGATTTCTTCTGCAAACTGCTTTATCGTGATTTCAGAAGGGTTTCCGATGTTTACTGGCATATGGTAGTCGCTCAACAACAAACGGTAAATCCCTTCCACCAGATCATCTACATAGCAGAAAGATCTGGTCTGGCTTCCGTCGCCGAAAATGCTTAGCGGCTCCCCTCTTAGCGCCTGGCTTAGGAACGCAGGAAGTACGCGGCCATCATCGAGGCGCATACGCGGGCCATACGTGTTAAAAATACGCACAATGCGGGTCTCTAAGCCATGGTGCATATGGTACGCCATCGTCATGGCCTCTTGGAAGCGCTTTGCCTCATCATAGCACCCTCTTGGGCCTACCGGGTTCACATTACCCCAATAATCCTCCTGCTGTGGATGCACTAATGGGTCGCCGTATACCTCAGATGTAGATGCAATCAGCATTCTGGCTCCCTTTGCTTTTGCAAGCCCCAGCAAATTGTGAGTTCCAAGCGAGCCTACTTTAAGTGTCTGTATCGGAATCTTCAGGTAATCTATAGGGCTAGCTGGCGAAGCAAAATGCAGGATATAGTCCAGATGCCCTGGCACATGCACAAACTTTGACACATCGTGATGATAGAACTCAAAGTTTTGCAGCTTAAATAAATGCTCTATGTTTTTCAGGTTACCTGTAATCAGGTTATCCATGGCAATAACATAATAACCTTCCTTTATAAACCTGTCACAAAGGTGGGAGCCCAGAAACCCGGCTCCTCCTGTTATCAGTACTCTTTTCTGGCTCATAGTTCTATACAGTTTCTTTAACTTCAGCCACTTGATGCTTTACTCCTATACCATAGTATTTAAAGCCTTTTTCACGCATATCGGCACCTTCATATATGTTTCTACCGTCAAAGATCACCTTGTTCTTCATCAGTTTGTTGACAACATTGAAGTTTGGAGAACGGAACTCAGGCCATTCTGTGATCAACAGCAGTGCATCCGCATCGATAAGTGCTTCATACTCATCTTTACCATATTCAATGGTATCACCCAGGATGTGCTTTGCCTCCTTCATAGCTACCGGATCATAAGCGCGTACTTTAGCTCCTTGCTCCAGTAGTTTCTGAATAATGACCAGCGACGGTGCCTCACGCATATCGTCGGTTTTTGGCTTAAAGGAAAGCCCCCATAGCGCAAATGTCTTACCGGACAGATCACCGTTAAAGTGGCTGTGTATCTTATTGTATAGGACAGACTTCTGATTCTCGTTCACTTCTTCTACCGACTGTAGCACACGCATGCTGTAGCCGTTTTCAGAGGCAGTTCTGATCAGCGCCTTTACATCCTTAGGGAAGCAAGACCCTCCGTAGCCAATGCCAGGGTAAATAAACTTATTACCGATACGCACATCAGACCCAATGCCTTTGCGCACCATGTTCACGTCAGCTCCCATTATCTCGCAAAGATTAGCGATGTCGTTCATGAAGCTGATCTTGGTTGCCAACATGGCGTTAGCGGCATACTTCGTCATCTCAGCGGATGGAATGTCCATGAAGATAAGCGGGTGTCCGTTCATCAGGAAAGGCTTGTACAGCTTTTTCATTACTCCTTCCGCTTTCTCAGAGGCTACGCCAACCACAATACGGTCTGGCTTCAGGAAGTCGTCTATTGCAGCGCCCTCTTTCAGGAACTCAGGGTTCGAGGCCACATCAAAAGGAATATCAACACCGCGTGCTGCCAACGCTTGCTCAATGGCTTTACGAACTTTTTCAGCTGTGCCAACAGGCACAGTACTTTTAGTAACAACTACCATGTAGTTGTTCATATTCTCTCCTATGCTTGTAGCTACGGCCAACACATACTTCAAATCTGCGCTACCGTCTTCCCCTGGAGGTGTGCCTACCGCGATAAAGGCGGCCTCGCAGCCTTGGATACTGCTGGCAAGGTCGTTTGAAAATGTTAAGCGCTCTTTTTGGGTATTGCGCATCACCATCTCCTCCAGTCCTGGTTCGTATATCGGCAAAATCCCTTTCTTAAGGTTTTCTATCTTCTTTACATCGATATCTATACAGGTTACATCAATTCCCACTTCTGCAAAACATGTTCCTGTTACAAGGCCAACATATCCAGTACCAACTACTGCTATTCTCATAGACTAAATATTAAGGTTAAGGCTACAA
>NZ_JBHTLD010000271.1:0-5415 GCF_042678745.1 Pontibacter rugosus
TTGTTTATTTTGTTTGCAACGTAATTTAGTTAATTTTATTTATCTGAAACCGCTGTGGTCGCAGTCAACCATTATAAAAGACTAACCTTTACACTACTTTATCTATGAAAAGTTTAACCTCAAAGGCGGTGGGCTCAGCTACGTTGCTATCGGCCTGCCTGGTGCTTAGTGCTGGCTGTTCGTCCAGTAATACCACCGGAAGTGCTGCTTCCGCTACGGCTACTACAGAGCAGTCGGCAACTGCCACCACTGCCCAAAACACCACACAGCTACAACCCCCTATGGCTAAAAAAACACCAAAAGAACTAACGGTACATGGCGACACGCGCATAGACAATTACTACTGGCTCAACGAGCGCGAGAACCCGGAAGTAATTTCTTACCTCAACGCCGAAAACGATTATACTAAAAAAGCACTTGCACATACCGAAGATTTACAAAAACAACTGTTTGATGAGATAGTAGGCCGCATCAAGCAAACTGATGAATCAGTACCATATAAAGAAGACGGTTACTGGTACTACACCCGCTACGAAGAAGGCAAAGAATATCCTATCTATGCCCGCAAAAAAGGCAGCATGGAGGCAACGGAAGAAGTGATGCTGAATGCTAATGAGCGCGCCGAGGGACAAAGCTACTATTCTGCCGCAGGTATAGACGTAAGCCCAGATAACCAGCTGCTCGCTTTTGGGGAGGATACTGTAAGCCGCCGCAAGTATACGCTGCGCTTCAAGAACCTAAAAACAGGTGAGTTATTAACTGATGCCATCCCGAACACAACAGGCAGCGCAGTTTGGGCCAACGATAACAAAACGGTTTACTACACGATGAAAGACCCTGCACTTCGGTCTTTCAAAATTTTCCGCCATACGTTAGGCACGCCTACCTCTAAGGACAAAGAAGTATACCACGAGGCTGATGAAACGTTCAGCACATTTGTATTCAAGACCAAAAGCGACAAGTATATCCTCATTGGCTCTGCCAGCACCTTATCGAATGAGTACCGGTATTTAGACGCAGACAAGCCTAACGGAGATTTTAAAGTAATTCAGCCACGTGAGCGAGGCCTAGAGTACAGTGTTGACCATTTCCAGGACAAGTTTTACATCGTTACCAACAAAGACGGTGCTACTAACTTTAAGCTAATGCAAACACCCGTTAGCAAAACAGGCAAAGCTAACTGGAAAGAAGTAGTGCCGCACCGCCAGGATGTACTTTTAGAAGGCATCGAAATATTCAAGGATTACCTGACACTTCAGGAACGCAAAAACGGCCTCACGCAGATTAGAATTAAGAAATGGAATGACCCTAAAAGCGATTACTACATAGATTTCGGAGAGGAAGCATATACAGCTTATATAGATGTTAATCCTGACTTCGACAGTAAAACGCTGCGTTACGGTTATACTTCCCTCACTACGCCTTACTCTACCTACAACTATAACATGCAGACGAAGGAGAAAGAGCTTCTGAAGCAGCAAGAGGTAGTAGGTGACTTTGACCCGAACAACTATGAGGGAAAACGGGTGTATGCCACCGCCGATGACGGTACTAAAATTCCAGTCTCGCTGGTATACCGCAAAGGCATTGAGCTAAACGGACAAAACCCGACGCTACTGTACGGCTATGGCTCCTATGGCAATAGCATGAACCCTGGCTTTAGCTCTGTGCGCCTCAGCCTGCTGGATCGTGGCTTTGTATATGCCATTGCTCACATCAGAGGTGGCCAGGAAATGGGGCGCCAGTGGTATGAAGACGGAAAGCTTCTGAAGAAAAAGAACACCTTCACTGACTTTTTAGATGCTGCCGAGTACCTGGTAGATCAAAAGTACACGAACCCTGACAAGCTGTTTGCACAGGGCGGCAGTGCAGGAGGCCTGCTAATGGGTGCCGTGGTGAACATGCGTCCTGATTTGTTTGAGGGTGTGCTTGCCGCTGTACCTTTTGTAGATGTAGTAACTACGATGTTGGACACCAGCATTCCGCTTACCACTGGTGAGTTTGACGAATGGGGTAACCCAGCCGAAAAAGAGTACTACGATTACATGCTGTCTTATTCTCCTTATGATCAGGTAGAGGCTAAAGAGTACCCAAACATGCTGGTGACCACTGGCCTGCATGACTCCCAAGTACAGTACTGGGAACCTGCAAAATGGGTAGCTAAACTCCGCGACATGAAGACAGATAATAACATGCTGCTGCTGCACACGAACATGGAAGCAGGCCACGGCGGTGCCTCTGGCCGTTTTGAGCGTTACAAAGAAACTGCTTTGCAGTACGCTTTTCTCCTTAACCTGTTAGAGCAGCAGAACCAGTAAAACTGTTTACACCTGGCTTATCACCTCATATGATGGTGCAGCCCTAAGGATAGAATTTTAACAAGTATAAACAGAGAAGGCGGGCCAAGTGGCCCGCCTTCTCTGTTTATACTTGTTAACCTTTACATGATCATGCGCTTATACTTAAAGACTATCCAACTGTCAATATTATCTTACCAAACTGCTTCCCTTCTTCCATATACCGCATGGCCTGCTCTCCTTCTTCCAGCGGATAAGTTACGTCCACTACTGAGCGAATGCTTTTATCGGTTACTAGCTTTAGCATACCAGCAAAGTCCTGTGCTGTGCCCATCGTGCTGCCGTAAATAGAGAGCTGCTTCCAGAAAAGCTCCGCTGGGTTTATTTGCCCGATCATTCCTGTGGTGCCACCATACATGCTTAGCCGGCCACCCGGCTTGGCTAATTTTACCAGTTGTACAAAGCCTTCTCCGCCTGCACTATCGATGATAACATCAAAGCCTCCGGCCTGCGCTTTTAGCTCCTTTCCCCAGTTCTCCTGCTTATAGTTGGCACCTCCTGCTGCACCTAAGTCTTTAGCTGCCTGTATTTTTTCTTCTGAGCCAGAAGTAACCCATACCTCAGCACCCACAGCCAAGGCAAATTGAATGGCAAACAAAGCCACGCCTCCGCCTGCACCTGTTACCAGCACTTTCTCGCCTGGCTGTAGTTCGCATTTGGTGAACAAGGCACGATAGGCCGTTACTCCCGCCAATGGCAGCGCAGCAGCCTCTTCAAAATTAAGGTGCTCTGGCTTCTGATGCAGGTTCGCCGCCGGCACTTTTACGTATTCTGCAAATGCGCCCTGCTCCGGCATACCAAGTATGGTATATGCGGCACTATGCACTCGCGGGTTATCGCCCCAGTTCTTCGACGGATCTACCAGCACTTCCCTGTTCACCCAGGACTGATCTACTCCCTCTCCCACTTCCGTCACCACACCAGCACAATCAGAGCCAAGTATAGCCGGATACTCCTTTATAAAATACTTGCCCCGCTGAATCCATACATCACGACGGTTCAGAGCAGCAGCCCTCACCTGTACCACCACCTCTCCAGGGCCAGCTGTCGGTTTCTCTTTGTCTATAAGTATAAACTCTTTGTTGATATCTTCTAAGTATAGTGCTTTCATTTTCTTTTTTTTAAGTATAGATACGCGCTTGTATAAACAAAGATAAGATTTATACCTAAAGTAGAAAGTGTGGCAACTGTTGCCATTTTACCCCTTGCCTCCTATCTTGCAAGTATAGCAACAGCAATTATCTATGCAAACGAGCCTCACCATCAGACAAGCAGACGCTGCCGAAATTCCTCTTATCAAACAACTGGCAGAAGCAACCTGGGGTCCCACTTACCAAAGCATCCTAAGTAAAGAGCAACTTGAATTCATGTTTGATACCATTTATTCTGAAGAAGCACTGGCGCAGCAAATGGCGGATGGGCAAACTTTTTTACTGCTGTTCGAGGGAGAGTCCCCGCTTGGATTCGCGTCTTACTCTGTAAAAGACGAAGCTGAAAAGATCTACAAACTGAATAAAATTTACCTGCTTCCACAAACCCAGGGAAAAGGGTATGGTAAGACTCTGCTTAACGCTGTTGAGCATGAGGTGAAGCAGTTAGGAGCCGCCATACTTGATTTGAATGTAAACCGCTACAACAACGCAAAGGCCTTTTATGAACGCTGTGGTTACCAGGTATATGTGCAGGAGGACATTGCAATCGGCCCTTATTGGATGAATGACTATGTAATGCGCAAAGAGCTGTAAAAAAAGAAGGCAGCCATTGGCTGCCTTCTAAATAGCTCACTTTAAACTTAAACAATTAATATTTTTAGTTATGTGCAATCGGATCAGCACTTCCGTCTGGATCACCGTTTACGTAACCGTCAGTTGAAATATTACCTAGCAGAAGCAAACCTGCCACATGGGGTGATGCCATAGAAGTGCCGCTGATAGTATTATAAGCACCGCCTTTCCAGGTAGACTTAATATTTACACCAGGTGCGCAGAAATCTACAGGAGGGTTGCCATAGTTAGAGAAGGATGCAAACCTATCGCCGCTGTCCATTGCTGATACAGTATAAACATTTGCATGGTTTACCCGCGCCGGAGATGAGTTGTTAGCGTCCGTGCTTTCGTTGCCTGCCGCTAAGGCAAACTTGATTCCTTTACCTGCTGCTGCAATAACGGCATCGTCCAGCGCCTGCGATACAGGACCTCCTAAGCTCATGTTTGCCACATCACCTGATTTTCCGTTAGCTGCTACATAATCCACACCGGCAATAACACCAGAGTAGGCACCGCTACCACGGGAGTCAAGTACTTTTACCGCTACAACGGTAGCATCATACGCTACACCAATAACCCCTGTCGAGTTGTTTCTGGCTGCAATAGTACCTGCCACATGAGATCCATGCCCATTGCCATCATCCGCACTACCGGCGTCTCTGCCGCTTGTAAACATAGTTACGCTGCGGCTAACATCTACATTCAGGTCTGGGTGGTCCAGGTCTATACCTGTATCAATAACCCAGGCAGTTTTACCGGCACCGCTGGCATACCCAACCCGACGAATGCCATAAGGCACTTCCTGAGCACCACCTCCGGAACCTCCTGTACCGGGTTTAGCCAGCATCACTACCCGATCTGGTTCAACATAACTAACGCGTGGGTCCTGGCGCAGCTTGTCGGCTTCTGTGGCGCTCATCTTAGCGGCCACCCCGTAAACTGTCTGACCGAATGTTTGCTCTATCTGTACCTTGCTGATACCATTGCTTTCCATCACATTCTGGCTCAGGCTACGCACGGCATCCAGCCTTTGTGCATAGGTTTGCACATCACCTAAACGCTGATCACCATCTTTCTTAAATACTATAATATACTGACCATCTATAACAGCACCATTTTGACTTTCGGCTTGTACGGCAACGGGCTCTGTCATGTCTTCTGCCTCGTTGCTACAAGCTGTAAAAGCAAAAGAAGTGGTTGCTACGGCCGCGCCAAACAATACTGATCGTATCAGTTTTTTGTAGTGTAAACTGTTTCTCATAAAGATTAAGTAAGGGGGGATTAAAATTTAA
>NZ_JBHTLD010000272.1:0-5393 GCF_042678745.1 Pontibacter rugosus
ATTGCTGACGCTTATTATAACGCCTCTCATCAGAGTTTGTTACTAAATATGTATAAATGAACAAATGACGAACTATTAGTATGTTGTAACACAGGCTTTAAACTAATAGCATAACAAGCCCATTTTGAAACAGGATGCTTTAAGATGAAACCTATCTGCAACAGAATCAGACACTGTGATTCTTCCCACATTAGATACTGTTCTGACTCTATAAAACATCTAAAGCGCCTTTAAACATTCAGGGCAGTATTAGCTTGCCATAAGCATAGGTGCATAGGGGCAACACCGGGTAGCTATTACCATGGTTGTTTAAAGTTTATATAGTTTATTCAGTGCAGCAACCTCCACTGGCCATTTGTACTGTTCTACTATTTTCTCGCGAAGGACTTTGGCTGCCTCTGGCTCACCATGGTTTAAAAACACCTGCTTAGGTTTATCCAGCAAGCCAAGCCACCATAGTAAATCCTCCTGGTCGCCATGTGCTGATAAAGAGCCAATCTGACTGATAGACGCTTCTACTGTATATTGCTCATCATCTATCTTTAACGAATTGGCACCGCTTGCCAGTTTTTGCCCTCTGGTTCCGCTGGCTTGGTAGCCAACCAGTAGTATGGTATTTTTACTGTCTCCTAAAAGCTGCTTTAAATAGTAAAGTACTCTACCACCGGTGGCCATGCCACTGCCAGCAATAATGATTTTCTGCTTCGGACCATTGGAATCGAGAACGCCCAGAGTCTCCTGAAAATCACGGATGATGTGTACATTTTTAGTTAAACCTGCTGTTTCTGTTTTGCTCAGGTTGTGCCAGCCATTATGGTTCTGAAACAGTTGGGTGATGTCTATACCCATAGGAGAATCGAGGTAGATGGGGAGTTGAGGGATGCTTTTCTCATCCATCAGGTTGTTAAGGATTACAATGATTTCCTGTGCCCGCTCCACCGCAAAGCTAGGTATCACCAGTGTGCCACCTTTTTCGAACGTAGAATTAACTACATCCTGAAGTGCCTGGTAAGGAGATGTTTTGGCGTCGTGCAGCTTGTTACCATAGGTAGACTCTAAAATTACGTAGTCTGCTTTTTTAGAACGCGCAGGCGGGTCAAGTATAAGCGGGGAGCGTTGGCCTATATCTCCTGAGAAAAGAAATGTTTTACCTTCCACCTCTAACTCAACAGAGGCAGAGCCAAGTATGTGACCACTTTTCGTGAACCGAAAGCGCAGGTCTTTCGCAATCTCTACCCATTCGTCTGCCGCATGTGTCTTGAATTGTTCAATTGTCTGGTTTACATGTTTTGCTTTATACAGTGGCTTTCGGGGTTTCCGCCCATGTTCGCGTCTTTTGTTTGCCGCAGCGGCATCCTCTTCCTGTATTTTAGCACTATCATATAGTATAACCTCAGTTATATCTTTCGTGGGATGAGTGGCATGTATAGCTCCTTTATATCCTTTCTTTACCAGCACCGGTAGATATCCGCTGTGGTCTAGGTGGCCATGCGTAAGTATAATCACATCCAGCTCTGCAGGTCTGAAAGGAAGTTTCTTTACTTTATTCAGCTTTCGCTCTGATTTTTTCCCTTGAAAGAGGCCGCAATCAACTAAGATTTTGCGATGGGGCGTTTGTATAAATGTTTTTGATCCTGTCACAATTCCGGCCGCGCCTATAAACTGTAGCTCAATTTCATCGGTAGTTTTATCACTCATATGTTTGGTTTCATTTATTGGAGGTAAAAATATGCTACAACTGTAGCAAAAGGCAATGGGAGATAATACGTAGTAGGCGAGCTGCGGATAGTAGCAAAGCAAATAATATAACAAATCAGATAAAGCGCTTAGCGAAGTATGCTTTGAAAAAACAGAGGAAAGGCAGGCACTTTTAATTCATCTAAAGCCTATTTCTATTTCGTGTATTCAAGCAATACATCCTTGTGAAGGATTTTTTCACCATGCTCTCCGTACCAATTATCCTATTGAGTGTTTACTTCTAAATAAAGGTGGCGGAATTAACTTTACATTTACTAAATACCTGTTATTCTGTAAGAAGCTTGTTGGAAGTAGAGGACCCCTGCCCCCGGAAGTAAAGCTTTTGCGATTTGCTGGGGATAGGGATTTCTCGCAACAGTATCCCTTCAGGAGGACAAATCAGGTTATTTTGAATTTGTTCGAGTACTTGAAGATTTATAGCGTAAAAAAAGAGGCTTACAGTATAAGCCTCTTTTCTCTTACACACTAAAATGTTTCCTGTTATACCTCGCTGCCGCTTGCTACAGGCTGACCGACAAAATGCACCTGGTCAATTTCAAAACCGCTCTTAGGTTTAGTAGGCATTTTGTTTCTGTTAACTGTAAGGTCTTGCGCTGGCACGTTATATTGAACCTCCTGCGTCAGAAACTGCAGTGCCACTTTCATGGCCTCTATGGTAACCCATTCTCCGGCACAGCGGTGGCCCATGTCAAAATCGCCTCCGCCCTGGGGTATAAAATCAAACGGACTGCCAGACCAGGTTTTAAAACGTTCAGGTTTGAACTCGTTTGGCTCTGGCCATAGTTTCGGATCGTGCAGCATGCCATACACATCCAACAAAACCAGCGTACCTTCCTCAAACTGATGCCCCTTCCACTCAAAATCCTTGCGTGTACGTGCGCCTAAAAATGGTGTGAAAGGGTAGAAGCGGCGCACTTCCTGCACAAACAGCTGTGCAAACTTATCATCTCCCGAACGGAGTTTTTCCAGGTGCTCCGGGTGCTCATGCAGCGCCAGTGCCGAATAAGTGACATAGGTGGCAATGGCAACAATAGGGCGTACAATGTTCATTAACTCTACTGCGGCTACACGTGTGCTTAATAACTCGCCATTCAGATCGCGGTAAGTGGCAAACTTATAGGCAGCCGTGTATTCTGGCACCTGAAGCTTACCACTTCTGATATCTTCAATGATCTGGCTGTTCCACTCTTCCGATTTATTACGGGCATGCACACCGCGCAGGTAACGGGCGGCAATGCCTCCAAAGCCATAGATCATGTTTACATACTCATTTGCATGCTCGCGCACTTCTGTCGGTTTAAGAGGTACACCAGCCCATTCGCAGGCAGCTAAGCAGAAAACTTCCTGCGCTTCGTCAAACAGGTTTACACGCTCCATCTTTTCCCATTTTAGCGCGTAGGCTCGCCAGTAGCGTAACAGCATATCCATCAGCTCCTGTATTCTGTCTCTCGACATCATTGACATGAACAAAGCTTTACGATGCCTGTGCTGCTCATCATCCAACATCTGCACCCCATCTTTACCCATTAGTGTATTTTGCACCCTTTTAGGCAGAACATCTTTACGCCAGAAAAACTCATTATCATATAGTAGCTGCGCCGCATCCGGTCCATGCATACAGATAGCTTTCTCACCTAATAAACGTGTCTCATATATGTCGGTATTCAGCTCCTGCATGCGCTTGTGCATGTAGTGGTAACCTTCTGTGATGACGGCTAAAGAGCTATCTAAAGTATGCTCATGGGGAATGTTTTTCATAGCAATAATATATAAGTTGTAAGTAAAATATACGTATGCTTAGTACCTACGCGAAGCAGGTTAGCTGGTTAATGAAAAGCTTAAGAGGCTGTCTTCTTTGCTCTAAATGAACCTGGATCCAGATCGGTGAATAAATTTGTTTAACCACCATAGGTCATACGTTTACCTGCCGTATCGCTATAGTTGCATTAAAGCTGGAACTCTCCATATAACAAGCCGTAGCTTAAAAGATCAAGGTGTTACTGTAATTTTAAATGAATTGTATATGGAAAATTTCGTTTTGCTATACCATTTCGACAAACAGGAGAAGCAACAACAATTTGAACAAAGCCTAAAGAAGGAGTTCCCAAAACATCGTGAGGACCACAGCAATGGCCTCAAATACTTTGGCTTTAGTGAGAAGGCAGAGCCAGGAGCAGTAGATAAAGTAAGCACTATACTCACAACTATGGGTATGGGACGTGAAGGCTTTTATGGGTTAAATGATTTTGTAGCTTTATACTTCACCCGCGACAAAGAGCCTGATGTTGTGAAGCGCCAACTACTTATTGGTACAAAAGAAATGGTTGACCCCGGAGCAGAAGACAATACCAACGACGCGCACAGAAGCAGTATAAAAAGGCTATTGGAGTACAATTACCAGCAGGCATAACTACAATACAGAAAACTACAGAAACAGCAAAGCAGGGTGTAGGCCCTGCTTTGCTGTTTCTGTAGTTTTCTGTTGCTTTGTGGCATTTTTCAGAAGCAACTTTTAGTTACTTGCTTGCCTTATAATCGTTGATGATTCCCTCTGTTATCCAGTTAGCCAGCGCCTGCCTGTTGTTAGGTATTACAAAACGGCGCTGGTCCTTATCGTTTTTGATATTACCCAGTTCCACGAAAACCGTTGGCGGGTGGCTATACTTTACCACATACAAACTGCTGCGCGGAGTAACGCTGCCAAAATATTCTCTGTTAGGCTGATGCCGGTTATACTTGGTATCAAAAACCTGGTGGATACGCTGAGCTAGTGCAAGCCCGGCAGCACTGTTTTCGTGGTGATAGAAGAAAACATCAATGTTCTGACCTTTACTTCGGCTGTCGATGTGCACGGAGAGCATGCGCTGATAAGCTCCTTTGTGTTGCAATGCCAGCCTGTTTATATCTGCCACCCGCTGTCGCAGGCGTAGTTTATGATCATAAGGCACAGGCTTGCCAAAATAACTAACTTCATCTTTATCCATCTTCAGTATATTATCATCCCGAATACCATCGTCAGGGTCTTGGATGATCATGTAAACAGTAGCCCCACGCTCCATAAGCCTGCGGGCCAAGCGGATAGTAACATCATATGCATATTCATCTTCGCTTAGCATGTGCGGACCATATTTGCCTACAGCACCAGGATCAGGTCCGCTATGGCCTGCCACCAGGTAAAACACAGCTCCTGCTAACTGTCGGTTAATAATTTCAACACGCTCATACTTAGGCCCGAACAGCGGCACTTTCAGAACACTAGGAGATGTTGAGCTGGTAGCAGGAGTGGCCTTAGCAGCAGCAGAATTAGTGGCCGGAAGCAGGTAGGTACGACCGGCATACAAGCTGTTGCCTTCCCCTATGTTTTTCTCGTTTAGCTCCTTAAAAGCCTGCAGGTGATCGTTGGGGTTAAGGCCATGGCGTCGAAGTAACACGTAAATCCCATCGCCAGCTTTGGCTACTACTTTTTGGTAAGACTGACTGAAAGCTGGTGTAGCGGAAATATAAAGTACTAGTAAAAGTATAAGGGTGCGCAAAGTTCTTTTAATTATCATCTCACTATCTCTTACGAAAAGATAGTATAAAAAATTTTGTAAGGATGAAAGTTATTCGGAGCATCCAATGCAAAGGTTGCTAAG
>NZ_JBHTLD010000273.1:0-5393 GCF_042678745.1 Pontibacter rugosus
GCTTTTATTGTAGCTATACATTTAATAAAAATTAAATTATATTTAGATGGGTTTGCAAAGACCTTTTTGAAAAAGCTCTTAATACATCAATACCTTGTGTGGCTTTGCCAATGTGAGCAGTATAATTCGGCGTCTGATATAAAAGTGTGCGAAGGGCAAAGTATATTACTTTATAAAATTGGCTTAAGCGTTAGCTCTTTTGCCTTCCACCAATTTCTTTATCCTTCTGTTCCATCACAATACTATTCTCTGTGAATTTTTGTCAATTCGGCCTTTACTTACTCTAGTCAATAATTAGTTGTTAGATGGCGTTCTGTTAATTTATTGAAGATATATGCCTTTAGCGGTAAATTATTCGTGCTTTGTTTTTCTTATATTCGATTTCTATGTTGCATTTCTTTTACCTCTATTTATATCTTAATTTTATTAATCGGAGGCATCGCTTTTTTACATTATCTAAGCCAATATAGATTTTTTTTAATGATAATCCAGCAGACTTTCAATTAAATTTAACGCTTAGGAAGGTATACATCTGTGGACTTGCTACTTCAGTGCCCAACAACAGCTGGCTATAGCACAATACTGTTTCCTGCGCCAACTGATGAGAGCAAAAAAATTCCGAATATGTACGGCGAGGCTTATTTTTTACCCCTGCACGCACCTAATAGGTGCGAAAGACATTTCATAAGCTGTATTTCATGTAATGCCTGCCAATGGGCCTTTCAGAGCTATACCTGCGGTCGAATCTACCTATAGTAGCCTTTTGCTAAGCAATAGCTTCTGTGAAAGCAGCATTGGTTAAGTAAGTAGATTTTCTGAATGTTAGCTTGCGGGCAAGGCCGAAATACTTTTTTCATAGAGAGTGAAATTTAAACTGTCCCTCTCACTCGTATAAAAGGCATTTATAGCAGTCAAATCTATGTGGATAAAGTTCGATAATTCACTCCTACGGTCTACCACATTAAAAAAGCCGCTCCAGTTAAACTGGAGCGGCTTTTTTGGTTTTATGTAGTATAAAATATTTCCTTGTGGTTTAGCATATTAAGCTTTGCTTGCGTAATTATCTACCTCAGCTCCCCCCTCTCCAAAACGCAGCCGTCCCTGCCATTTCGCTACCCAACGGCCATTACTACTTTGAAACTTAATTTTCTCTACACTTCGGGCTCCATCTGCACGAATATGGTACAACTTTGAAAGTTTTACTTCTCTTCCGTCTCATAAAATGACCTTTTTCAATACACTATAAGCCCGACCAGCAGGAAAGCGTAAGCGGTGAGCGGCATTATACCTCATCAAGGGGAGCCTTTCTTGTACAGTGTCTTGTTGAATAGAAGTTAGACATACTACACAGAACCCGCGCTTCTACTTTATGTATTCGTTAAACTTGTCCCACACCCGTTGGTCAGGGGCAATAAGTGTCAGATCATGTGAGGTGTGCGGAATCCTGTCCCCGTCTTTTAGAAGCTCATGCTTTAGCCATATGCTGGTTTCTGTCAGGGTTACCTGACGGTGACTCCCCCCTGCCGCAAAGAAGTGCTTATGTCGGGAGGAAACGGTAACCAGGGTATTTTCCATTACCTTGAAATCAGTGGAAAAGACAAACCTGCCTGCTGTTTTGGAGGTAATATCCAACTCTATCCTGACCGGAAGAAAAGACTGGCCGTCTACCCACACTGCTCCCTTGTAGGAGGAAGTGCCCGCCATGCCTGTAGCGGCGCGGTCCTGCTTCAATGCCCTGAAATGAATGACAAAAAATCCGTCTGATGTCTGCTCTCCAAACTCTAAGTGAAAAGACTTTGGCAGCTTTTTCTCCTCAATGAGAAACACGCCCAAGTTAGCAGGGTGAGGCCACACCACACCTATGAAGGGGAACGAGAGATGCTGCCTGAACTTGCTGTACACCGATTGCTTTAGCTCTTTTCTCGTCAGCACATCAACCACGGGCCGGTTTTCTGCGGCACCCTGCGCAATCTGAATAATGGTCTCGTTTAGCAGGGAATCTGTGCCGTCGTTAATGTTGGAGATGGTGTGGTAATAGTTTAGCTGGGAAGGGCTGTTTAAAGAAGCCAGTGCTTCGCGGGCTTTAAGTATAACCGCTAAGGGAGAGGACAGCTCTCCCTTCACCACAACCTCCGCAAGCACATTGGCCTGTGGCGTCAGCTGAATCGTTACCGTGTCTTCTCCAGCTGTGCTGAACACAAGGCTTTTGGTTTGGTAGCCGATCCGGGATATGATCATTTCACTTCCCGAGTATTGCCTGGTGTTCTTGATTACGAACTCGCCTGCCTCGTTTGAAGTCGTTCCTTCTCCCCTGGCTGGAAAGTATACGTGGGCAAAATCAATCACATGGCCGGTGTGCTCATCCCTGAGCAGGCAAACAGCCTGGCTGTGCTCCTCGAACACCTCTTCTTTAGCAGCCACCGCTTTCTGGCGGACAGGGCTTGCGTTCTCAAAAACGAGTATATAGTCAAAGGTCTTGGACCAGTCTCCTGCGGCTCGGTTCCCGAGCACCGTAGAGGCGTGGTTTGTTAATGTGTCTGTGTTGATTATGGCCGGGTACTGAGTGTGCCCTGCTTCTACGGTATTGGCAGCCTCGGGAAAGGTGGAAGACGCGATATCATTGATTCCCCTCCACTCCCCATTTCTGCACGAGAAAGCCACGTTAATTATCTCGGATGCATGGAAGTTGTTGCCCAGAACCTCTCCCATAGGGGAAAACGCAGCCAGCTCCCCACTGTCAAGAAGGCTGAAACCGTAGGCCAGGTGCGTGGAGGCACCCAAGACAATGGTCTTCCTGTGATGGAAGTACCTGTCCCAGAAGAGGAAGTTCCGGGCCATCGCACTGTCCCTTGGGTTACTGTCAGAAGCCCTGAACTCCTGTGCTGACAGGTTCGCGGTTTTCACAACTATTTCGCTTGCCCACAGCAGGTTGCTGAGAAGCTGCTCCTCAAGCGCCTTCCCCTTGTGTTTCTTTTGCAGTGCATGGCATAGCTGAATAAAGCCGTCACCTGGCGCCTCATCACTTGCCAGCATTTCGATTCCGGCCCTGAAGGTTTCTCTCTGATTAGCATCCAAGCCAAAATGATTCACTATCAGATCCGTTTCCTCAGCCGAGATAATCACCTGCGGGTCAAAGCCCGCATGCAAAACCTTGTATTTCCGGGCATATGCCAGCAGGGGGCTGAACTCTTCGGTATACCGGTAGATCTCGGAGAGGCCCTGAATGGAAGGCTCCCCTCCATTAGCCAGGGCGATGAAGGTCTTGTAGAAACTGCTCTCGGACTGTATGAGCTCAAAGCCTTTCTCCGCAAGCATCTTCTTTGTAAAGGATGCAGCGGTTGCATAGTGCTGGGACACGCCGTGGTTAGTCTCCCCCAGCAGGATCACTCTCTGGTCCGAAACCAGGGAGGACAGGCTGGCAGCAGCCATACCCTCCGGCGTGCCGTCTGCCGGTTGCGGGAAAGCCCGTACAGAAGCCAAAATAAGGACAAGCGCAATACTGAAGGATCTTAAAGCTAAACTCATCGCCGCTTTGATGAGCGGCAACGAAAGCATTCCCTGTCTGCTGTTTACGCTACTCATTCGCCAAGCTTAACTTCTCCAAGCCCACTTCCTCCCGTCTCTTGTTGAGCTCCTTCGCATTTTCAACCGGGAAAAGCGTCTTTTTGCCGTCGGTAAGCTTGTACTGCGTTCCGTACAACTGCTTTTCTCCCCTCTCCACCAGGATTCTGTCTTTCATTGTTGCCATGTCCGCCAGCCTCGACTCCCCCTTCTTAGCCGACTCCTCAAGCAGGGGGAAATACTGTTCCCGGAGCTTGTTGTCCTGTGCGTGCTGTATGGTCAGGAACAGTGCCCCATTTGCCTTCTCACCCACTTGCGACACACCCAGCCAGCCGTACTTATCCAGTATTTGCCTTACCTCTGCCAACCCTGCTTCGTCATATGCCATGATGCGCGTGTTCAGAGAGTCCATCTGGGGAGAGTCAGCGCCATGCTTCCTCAGCGTCGGCATCACGCTCCTCCTGACTGCGAGGGAAGAGTCAGCAACAGCCTCCAACCTGTTCCTGATGGCTTTGAAGTCTTGCGCGTGACAGGCAAGGCTGAGCAGCACCGCGACAACAAGGCAGTAAGTTTTGTTTTTCATATAGTGGGTGTATTATCTAAATCAAATTTCTAAATGATGTGCAATGGACCTGTCATCATTTTCCTCTGCTTGCCTCAAGTCCTGCAAACGGGGAAACTGGCTCCGGCCGAGCAGACTTTACCTTTATCAACTCCAGGACTATTCGGCCTTTATCGATGTTATCGTATTCCAGCCTTACAAATCCGTAGTCTTGATGGTAGAATGCCTTCAGCGCGGTTCGCTCAAAGCTGCTTTCTGTAAAGCTGTCCACTTCATAGCAGGCCAGCAGCCCAAGTATGGTTGGCAGCGTAGCTTGCCCCACAATTTCGTAGCTGCTGGTAAACCGCTCATTCGTGGCGTCTTTCCACTCTGCATGCCCGTCAACACTGTAGTGACTCCCTACTAGCAGGCTCCGGGACCACTTTCCGCCCGACTTCAGGGGAGACTTGACCATGGGAAAGGGACTTAGCTCCAGCTTCCTGTAAAGGCTCGTTCGAGGTGGGTGAATCCACACGGCCGTGTCACTCTCAACGATGCCGCTGTAGCTCTTCCACCCGCTTTCCCCTGTAACGGCCCAGGAGCTTCTGGTTTGCCCGTAGCTGTCCCGAAGGACTTCACTGCTTGTTTCCAGCACCAGGGTATCCGTTTGGGACAGGCTGCCATTATTGTCGAAATGAGAGGCCAGAAAGGTAAACTCCCTTTCCCTCTCATAGACAGCAGAAGCCGCTTTTTCTCCCTCACCAGTTGTTTTGTCATTCGCACACCCTTGTAAAATGGCGATAGCAGTTAGCATAAGAAAAATTTTGTTCATCTGTCAATGAGACTATATACAAAAGCGCATAGAGAGTCACAGAATAAATATAACATAATTCCGCCAGTAAAAAATAAGGCTTCAGGGTTTCTCCTCCCGCTCAAGTGCCAAAACTGTTCCTTCAGTTGCAGCCTCTATGATGGTTCTCTCACATAACATGCATTATGTTTAATACTTGCTTCTCCCACCTGAAGATAGGTTTCCACAGCCACTATGTTAATGTGTATATGGTTCTAAATTCACTCTTTCGGTCTACCAAAGCAAAAAAGCCGATCCATACCAAATGGAGCGGCTTTTTGTTTGAAAACTTTTCAAAACACTCTTGGCTTGATGTAAGTCTCAGTGAAGACCCTTTTGGCTACTCTTTCTGACTAATTCTTGTCGATCGCAGCTACCTCTCATTCTATATCAAAAGCATCATTTGAGCGTAAGTTTGTAGATAAAGCATTTTACTAAATA
>NZ_JBHTLD010000274.1:0-5342 GCF_042678745.1 Pontibacter rugosus
CTATTAATATAGCTTACCAGAGTTTCTTAACTACATCTGCTTTACAAATATTGCCTGATGCCAGTATATTTGCCTGCTGTAGGTGATAGAGGAGAGCTAGTGGTGCTTAAAGCTTTTTAACGACGGCGTCTCAGCGGCTTCAGCAGATCTTCCAGCCCATTGATCTTTATCTCATAAATGGTAGCCAGTTGCATACCCAGTTTCCCTGCCGGAAAACCTTTGCTGCTAAACCATTCCAGGTAAGAGACAGGCAGGTCGCAGAGTAGCGTATCCTTATACTTTCCGAAAGGCATTTTCTGGCTCACCAGCTCCAGTAGAATAGCAGGATTAGGTTGTGCGTCGGGTGTTTGCATAGGCAGCAAGGTAACTAATATCGAACATTGGGCAAAGAAAAATGTTATAGACCCTTGTGCTGCCACTGTTTGCGGAAAAGTATAAACTATGCCACGCACAGACAGTATAAAGCAGCTACTGCAGCAAAAGGTAGGGCAATTGGCATCAAAAGCCTTTAATTTATGTTGTAACTTTGAAGTTGAATTGATTAACTATGACACGTAAACAATACTTTGTAATTATATTAATCCTGGGGGCGCTTGCCACCATCAGTCCTTTCTCTATTGATATGTACCTGCCTGGTTTTCCAGCCATTGCGCAGGATCTGAATGCTACTATTGCACAGGTGCAATTATCACTTACAGCTTACCTGGTGGGTATCTCGCTGGGGCAGCTGCTGTATGGTCCGCTACTGGATAGGTTTGGGCGTAAAAATCCGCTTTACGTTGGCCTGGTGCTTTACATCGTGGCATCGCTGGCGTGTGCTTACACAGAGTCAGTAGACTCTCTTATTCTGATGCGCTTTATACAGGCTATAGGTGGCTGTGTGGGCATGGTGGCCGCACAGGCTCTGGTGCGGGATATTTTTCCGGTTAACAAAACGGCACAGGCCTTTTCGTTGCTGACACTGGTTATTGCTGTTTCGCCAATGGTGGCGCCAACAGTTGGTGGCTATGTAACGGCAGCGTTTGGCTGGCACTCGGTGTTTATTATACTTGCCGTCATCACGGCCTTTATTATGCTGGGGGTATACTTTGCGCTGCCGGAAGGTCGACAGGCAGATCCCTCTATCTCGCTTAAACCGAAGCCGGTGCTGAAGAACTTCCTGTCAGTGCTGAAGCAGGAGCAGTTTTTACTATATGCCTTAGCTGGGGGTATTGCCACTGCTGCGCCCTTTGCCTATATCGCGGGCTCTGCCGACGTATTTATGAATAATTACCACGTAAGCGAGCAAACCTATGGCTGGATTTTCGCTTTTCTGGCCTTTGCCATGATTGGCTCAACTCAGTTGAACCACATCATCCTGAACAAGTTTAAAAGTGAGCAAGTCATCAACTTTACTTTGTTTTACCAGGTGCTGGTAGGGATTGTGCTGGTGGTGGGCACGTACTATAACTGGTTTGGGATGTATACTCTGATTGCGCTCCTGTTCATTTTCCTAACAGGCCAGGGCTTGCTGAACCCGAACGCCACGGCACTTTCACTGGCTCCGTTTACTAAGAACACAGGTAGTGCTGCTGCCTTGCTGGGTAGTTTCAGAATGGCAATGGGCGGCTTAATGTCGGCTGCAGTGAGTTTGCTGCACACCGGTACTACCTTGCCCATGGTAAGCGTTATGGCAGGCTGTTCTATAGTAGGCTTCATAATTCTTATACTAGGGAAACGCACTATCCGCCACAAAGCCAGGAGAAGAGATATAGAAGATGATACCTCTGTGCTGGTGCAGGTTAGGAGGGACTAAGGAAGCTATAAGTATAAACGAGTAAAGCCAGGGCAAAGAACCCTGGCTTTACTTTTTTATACTTGATACTTTAAAATGAAAGTGTGTAAACAGGAAAGACTTAACTACTTATGCCTTTGTCATCTCAATATGATCTATCCCATCCTCGTCATAAACCTCACCTGACTGCACAAAGCCAAAAGATTCATAAAAGCCCTTTGCGTAAAGCTGAGCACCTATTTTTATACTTTCTTTGCCAAACAGGCGGTAGCACTCTTCTATCGAATAATCAACCAGTATTTTGCCAACTCCCGTACCACGAACTGCCACACTTGTTACAATACGGCCAATCGACATGGCATCGGGATAGGAGATACCTTTGGGTACCAGGCGTGAGGTAGCAACAAGTGTATCGCCCTTGTACATGAGCAGGTGCTGGCATTTCTGGTCTTTATCATCCATGTCCAGAAAAACACAGGTCTGCTCTACCACAAATACCTCGCTGCGCAGGCGCAGCATATCATACATCTCAAAAGGAGTAAGCTCGGCAAAGGCCTTGCTGATTTTTGTGAACGCCATATATTTTGTATTAAGCCATAAAGCTACAACATCTCTGATTCTTTTTGTAGACCAACACCCAAGTATGGGAGTGACATGAGTATGCTTTTGAATGGAAAAGGCCCTGCTATACCATGTATAGCAGGGCCTTTTATACTTGTAAAATCTTTCAATTTTATTGAGACCATTCTGTTGGTTCGCGGTCCCAGCGGTGGCTTTTTAGCTCCTCCAGCAGTTGTTGTGGCAAGCCTTTTCCATCGCTTGTGCTGGTATTGGCTTTTACGTGGTTTTCTTTACGCATGCCTGGTATGGTGGTGCTGATCTGCTTGTTGCTAAGTATGAAACGCAGCGCCATTTCGGGTAACGTCATGCCTGCTGGTACCAGCGGCTTCAGCTTTTCAGCATGTTCTACGCTGCTGTTCAGGTTCTCTGGCACAAAGTAGGTGCTGCGCCAGTCGTCTTCAGGGAAGGTGGTATCTTTGGTGATGTTTCCTGTCAGCGTGCCTTCGTCAAAAGGAACACGGGCAATAATGCCGATGTCCAGCTTTTCGCAGAGCGGGAACAGTTCATCTTCCGGAGCCTGATCAAAAATGTTATAGATAACCTGCACAGCACTGATATGGCCTGTACGTAAAGTATGAAGCACGTTGTTTGGCTCCCAACGGTTCACGCTAATGCCCATGTGTTGTATTTTGCCGTCAGCTTTGAGTTTTTCTACGGCTCGCTGCCATTCTTCCTGTTCTGCCCAACTATCTTCCCACACATGGAATTGCTGCAGGTCTATGGTTTCAACGCCCATATTCTTCAGGCTTTTCTCGGTATACTCAATTATGTGGCTCGCCGGAAAGACATCCTCCAGCTTAAAATGAGACTTAGAAGGCCAGGTAAAGTTTTTAGGCGGTATCTTAGTAGCAGTATAAAGTCGCTTGCCTGACTGGCGCTTGAGTAGTTTGCCGAGCAGCACTTCGCTGTGGCCCTCGCCGTAGCCCCAGGCCGTATCAAAAAAGTTGCAGCCGTTTTCTACTGCCACGTCAAGCGAGCGCTCTGACTGTTTATCGTCTGACTCTGTCCAACCGGCCATGCCCCACATGCCATAGCCCACTTCGCTTATATTCCAGCCTGTGCGGCCAAATCTTCTGTATTGCATAGTTTGTGATTTTGTTTGTTTAGTTAATGTACGAGTATCAGCAATAACAGAGTTGCTGCTGGTGCTAAAGTAAGGGTTTACTGACTGATACAGTGGCCTCCACAGCATTGCTGCCTATAGCTGCTAGTGGTGCAGCCAATAGTTAGTGGTAGTAGAGAACATCTTCTGTAAAAAGGAACAGCCATGGGGCAGCAAGCATATTTCTCTGTTATTATATGTTACGAAATTACCTCTGCAATATCTTTTGCCTCTGTTTTCCGGCCCTGGCTGTGCGAATATGCTTTTGTTACCTCGGCACCTAAAAGTAAGATTACGGAAGAGTAAAACACCCATAGGAGCAGGACGACCAGTGAACCAGCAGCTGCATAAATACCTGCTATTTTTATACTTCCCAACATGTAGTTAATAATCTGTTTGCCAATCAGGAAGAGAATGGATGTAATCAATCCCCCGGCCAAAGCATCTTTCCACGAGACCTTGGCATCTGGTAATACTTTAAGAATAGCTGTAAAGAAAACGAACACAATCAGCAGGTAGAAAACTGTCTGTATCGTTCGTATAGCTGGGGAGAAGTACTGCTCAAACACATCACGTAACTGATCGCTAAACATGGCAACTGTTGTGTCCAGCATCAGGCTTAATGTAAAAAGCAAACCCAGACCAATCACCATCGCCAAGGTTCTCAGCCTGTGCCGCAAGAGCCGGAGCATACTTACATCTGATCTCGGCTTTACTTTCCAGACCGAGTTCAAGCCTTTCTGTATAATGTAAAACATGATAGAGGAGCTTTGCAGCACAACCACAATTCCTATGGTAATTCCCCAGAACCCTGCCGGAACCTCCAGTGCGTTCTCAATAACGATACTTACCTGTTCAGCCGCTTCGGAGCTAACCAGGTAGTCTACTTCTTTTACAATTTCGGTCCTTACTTTTTCTTCATCGAAAAAAGCAGAGCCTATAAGTGTGAGTATAATGGATATAGCAGGTAGCGAAAAAATTGTAAAGAAGGCAATTGCAGCACTGTAAACAATGGGGTCTCCATGCTTAAAGTCTTTTCTTACATTGTTAAGTATTATCCACGCCTTTTTAAAAAACCTTTTAATGATACTCATTTTAAAGTATAAGGTGGCCAGTAGTATTCAGTAGGCTAACGTGGTTAAGCTTGCTTGGTTTGTAATAGAAAGCAAAGGTGAGGCAGTAAATGTTGTTTTAATTAGAACCGGAGAAGCAGCTGTTGGCCATGATATCTGTCGTTTACTAATAATCATGGCCAACAGCTGCTTTTCCGGTTGTTTTTTAGGCGTTTATACTTGCGCCGATTTGTTTCAGTATACCTAGCTCGTTAGAACTTCCCCAGCGCTCTACTATCTTTCCGTTTTCAAAGCGGGCTATCTGAACACCGCGTACACTGATGCGTTTATCAGTAGCCGGAACCCCCATAAAATCACCTTTATGTGTGCCAGTGGCAGTATAAGCAATCGAAACATTGTCTTCATCAGCAACCATGTGGTCAACCTCAATTTTAAGATCAGGAAAGGCTGTCCTGAATGTTCTGAAGAAATCCATAAAACCTTCTGGTCCCGGCCCCTGGTCTGGAGCAGGGTCATGGTCTTCTACATTCGGAGACATTAGTTCTTTGAACTTTTCTAGGTTGCCGCTATTTACTGCTTCTCCAAACTCCTGTTGGGTTTTAATATTGTTTTCTTTACTCATTGTTATTTCTCTAAGATGTAAGGTTGTTACGCTTGCATGTTTAAGAAGTTATTTATCGAAAGCAGGCTCTGTAAAATACAACAGTGCCTTTGGTAATACTGTTTTTCAAAATAATTGGATTAATTGCCTGCTATTTAGATGAAATAAACT
>NZ_JBHTLD010000275.1:0-5377 GCF_042678745.1 Pontibacter rugosus
ACTGTGGAAATAGAGAAACTACGGCAGGAACTGCAAACAGCCAGTAAAGGCTTATTGATGCTGAGTGAAACAGATGCACCCTTTGAGTTCTTTTACCACCAGCCAATTAGTAATGAACAGTTTAATCCAGATACGGTGGCTTTATGGGATGGTCAGGAGTCAGAAACCCCTGTAGAAACTTTGCCAATAGATAAATTTTTGTTTCGTATGCAGCATCCTCCTTCAGGCGCTGATGCACAAGCAAGAGCCTTGGCAGAACAGTTTAAGCTGCTACAGGATAAGCTGCAGGAGTTGCTTCAGGAGCCGAAGGCTTATAAAATTGGACAGGTAAATATGCCTGTATACTTGATAGGCCGTACGGAAAGTGGTGCTTATGCTGGTTTAAAAACTGTAGTTGTAGAGACATGAAAAAGCCGCTGCTATAGTATAGCAGCGGCTTTTTTACTGAATTTTATCCTACTTTGTCGGTCCTGTGTCTTTTCTGGATTCAATTACACTTTGTACGGATGCAGCTACATTAGACAGTAAATCATAACCCATCTTGGCCTCAATAGCATCTACAGTGGTGCGGTAAGTGCCCCAATCGGTGTTGATGGTGTTAGAGTTAGGCGTATCAATAGCTATAACACGGGTATTGGTATTTACGCGAGCAGCATCTCCTGTTCCTACAGGCAGCACAACCACTACTTTCCAAACTCTGTTTGGCACAGTAACCTTGCCATTCGCAAGTGTAGTCTTGTATCCGTTGGTGCCATCTCCGCCAGTACCATAGCTGCCCATTATTACATATAACTCATTACCTTGGTTAACCAACGTACGGCAGTAATTCTCTAAACCTGCCCACGTTTTCTGGTTATTGTTAGGGGCTTGTGGTATCATGTTAGACATCAGGAAAGTTGCCGAGTTGTCGGCGGTGCTGCCAGTGCGGTCGGCAGATGGGCAGTTGTGTCCCCGGTCGAATCCGCCGCCGGTATAGTCACTTGTCTGCACCCGATAAAAGCTGGCAGGAAGCGATTGATCTGCCCTAAAGTCGTCTTGACGTGAGGCGCTGCCCAACCAGGCGCTGCTCAGGTGCCAGCTTACCCAATTTGGAGTGCCGCGGTAAGAATTGTAAGATAAGGCGTACTGAGATTTTTGTACAAGGTAATTAGAGTAACTGGTACCTGCCCCGCTAGGATTTCCCAATGCCAGGTGCCCATCACGGGTGGCAGAGGCTGCTTCTGTTTGGCTTACGGTTTTTTGTGCTATATCCGGGCTTACTTCGTCCTTTGTACAGGATACAAGCATCCACCCCATCAGCGAGAGGTAAGCGAATTTTCTTAAATTTTTTAGCATAGACATATAGTGTTTTTCGGTGCGTAAATATGCCTGATGTTTTCTTAAACAGCGTTACCGTAATTTTAAATTTTTCAATTTAATATAATTGATTTACCCTTTAATTATAGATAGGCTTCTGGAAAATAGACTAAAGCAACGAAGGAGGCGCCAGTTGAGCAATAGAATAAAACTCAAAATATTCAAGTATGGCTCTTGAAGCCAGTCGGGTAATATAGTTAAACCTAAGTTAGAAACTTGCACCAGCACTGCCTCTGCCTTATTTGATAACTTATAAGTAGACTTCACTGCTAATAATGATCCTGCAAAAGCTTTTGTGTAGCAATAATACCGCTAAGGCAAACGCCCACTATACCTTGGCCAGGATAAACGGTATCACCACACAGGTAAGCACCATGGTGATCTAACCTGGCATCCTTCATTTGCCATGGTTTTATTTTTTTGTATTGAGGATACCCTCCCACTGCACCAAATGCTCGTTTTGTCCAGAAGATCCAACCTCCGGGAGTTGCCGATTCTACAGATACTATATTATGAGGTTGTATTAATTTATGTTGTACTAAAACAGAAATAATAGCCTGCTCCAGCTTCTCTTTATCCTGTATGATGTGCTGAGATGGGTGCCGCACATGTGTGCTGATATTGGCTACTACTTTATTGTCAGGTGCTCGTAATTTGTCTTCTGGATGGCTGAAACTGATAAAAATACTTTTACTATCAATAAAGGGCAAACCTTCCGGTATATGCAGCTGGTGGTGCAATACCTGAGGCGAATCAATATTTTTTAAAACAAGTGCCATTGTGAAGGCGCCGTTTAATTTTTCAGGAGGCAAAACAAATTTTTGTAACCGCTGCCTGAGCTGCCCATCCTGGTATAGTTCCAGCGTGTTGTTCAGCGGTATGCCAGAAATTAAATACTTACTACTGAAGCTGGCCCTCTTTGTTTTTATCAAATACCCTTGCTTTTGTCTTACAATTTTTAGTACCTCATGGCCATACTTTACTGCTGATCCCCTGCTGGTAACATACTGCACTACCGGCATTACCAGGTTTATCAAGCCACCTGGTACACAATAATTGCCATACAGCGTGTAACAAAGTGCCGTCGCTCCGAATAGTTCATTTACCTCCTCCAGGTGGTTCTGCGCTGTAATTAGCAGCTGCTCATTTACAAAATCAACAAACAACTTGTTTTGCAGCAGGTCATATTTGCGCAATACGTCTTCCATTGTTCTGAAAGCCTTAGGTAGCAGCTGTAACTGCCTGGGTTTTGCCCGTAAGCCAGATACTAGCAGGTCTTTAAAAGTAGAGAAAGGAAAACTTTTCTGCTCCAGCGATGTGCGCCATACTTGCTGGCTTACCTTATAGCACTGCTCCCAGAAAGGACGTTGGTTATACTTGCCGAAAACCCGTTCCGCTTCAGAAATCCACTGCTCCAGTTTATTGAATCGGGTAAGCACCTGCCCGTCCGACAAGTGCACCTGCATGGGTATTTCCAGCTTCCTTACCGGCAGGGACACCTTTATCTGCTCTAGCAAATACTTTAGCGGCATGTGCTCATCAAGCCCTACCAAGGTAGTTGCACCTGTCTCAAACCAATAGCCTTTGCGCTTGTAGGAGGAGGAGCAACCTCCCGGATACTTAGCCTGTTCTAGCACGCACACACTTAGCCCTTGCTTCGTAAGAAGGGCAGCAGCTGTCAGTGAGCCAAATCCAGATCCGATTATAACAACATCGTAGGTCATTTATACTTAAATTGTGGCTATACTTGCATGGCATTTTGCTTTTTTTAAACCGAAGCAGGTGCTTTTTGTTATGGCAGCAAATATCAATTTATGGAAGAAAAAGGTATTGTAAGTATCATGGGCTGCGGGTGGTTGGGACTTCCGCTGGCAGAGCAGCTTGTAAAGCAAGGATACACCGTAAAAGGGTCTACCACTACAGCGGCAAAACAAGCTTTACTCGAAGAAAAGAATATACAACCCTACCTGCTGAATCTTGCTGATGAGCAAGTGGACGAAGAACAGTTACAGGATTTTTTGGAAGCCGATCTCCTCCTGCTGAATATCCCTCCTCACCTGCGCTCTGACGGTGGCGAAAGCTATCTGAAACAGATGAACCTGCTGCTAAAAGCGCTGCTCCAATCTCCCGTCTCTCGCTTGCTTTTTGTTTCCTCCACCTCTGTTTACCTGGACCTGAACCGCGTAGTAACAGAAGAAGACATAACTTTTACAGAAGAGCAGCAGCCAGACCATACGCTGCTAAAGGCTGAACGCATGTTTCAAAGGCGCGAAGATTGGCTGACGACTATTGTGCGCTTTGCTGGTTTGGTAGGTGGCGATAGGCAGCCTGGGCGTTTCCTTGCGGGCAAAAAAAATGTGCCAAATGGCGATGCACCTGTTAACCTGATTCATCTGGATGATTGTGTAGCTATACTACAGCGCATTGTGGAGCAGGGTAAATGGGGTAAGGTATACCACGCGAGTGCAGACGGACACCCCTTACGTAGAGATTTTTACCATGCAGCTGCACTTGCCTTGGGTCTTGCTCCTCCTGAGTTTGACGTAATGCAGGAAACCAGCTTTAAGTTAATCAACAGTCAGAAACTTAAAGAAGAACTCGCTTATGTATTTCTGCACCCGGAGCCTATGGCATTCTTTTCGTAACTTTACAGGACAAAGGAGTAGAATAACATCCCATCAGAAGCTAACTAGTTAAGGCAAGAATTTTCTACACCTCTACTCATACTTATATACTTTACATGCGAATAGTAGTAATTGGCGGTGGTGCGGCAGGTTTTTTTGGAGCTATAACATGTGCAGAGGCAAACCCGGCAGCGAAGGTCGTTCTACTCGAAAAAACAGGCAAACTGCTTTCGAAGGTGCGTGTTTCCGGAGGAGGGCGCTGTAATGTTACCCATAATTGTTTAGTACCTACAGTTTTTTCGCAGTACTACCCACGTGGCTCTAAACAGTTAAAAGAAGCTTTCAAAGTCTTTGGAGCACAAGAGACAATAGCATGGTTCCAAAAGCGTGGGGTGCAGCTCAAAGCAGAGGCAGACGGACGTATGTTTCCTTCCACTAACTCATCTGAAACAATAGTAAACTGCCTGATGCAGGAGGCCCATGGTGTGGGTGTTCAGATTAAAACCGGAGCAGGAGTAGAAAGTATAGAGCCTCGTACGGAGGAGAATTTCTCATACTTTAAGCTACAGCTAACTGATGGTACAAGTATAAAAGCTGATAAGGTACTGGTATGTACAGGGGGAAGCCCTAAAAGCCAGAGTTACGGTTGGCTACAAAAGCTGGGGCATAAAATAAAGGAGCCTGTTCCGTCTTTATTTACGTTCAATGTTCCCTCCTCACCGCTAAAAGACCTGCTAGGAATATCTGTACCGAAGGCGCGCGTACGTATTGCAGGCCAAAAATTGGAGTATGAAGGCCCTTTGCTGATTACTCATTGGGGATATTCTGGACCGGCCGTTTTGAAGCTCTCTGCCTGGGGAGCTCGCTACTTTTATGAGCAGAAGTATAACTTCACCGCTTTGATTACCTGGATACCAGACTTCACGGAAGAGAGCCTGCGTGAGCACTTGCAGCAGTATCGCCAGTCGCACCCGAAGAAAACAGTTGCTACCAATCCTCTTTTCGATTTGCCGCAGCGCCTATGGCGTGGCCTTACGCTTATTGCCGAAATTCCTGCAGAAGTGAAATGGGCTGAGATGCCGGGTAAAAACACAAACAAATTAATAGAGGCGCTGTTGCGACTGCCTGTTGAGGTGAACGGTAAAACTACTTTCAAAGAAGAGTTTGTTACCTGTGGCGGAATTGAACTAAGTGATGTGAACATGAAGACAATGGAAAGCCGTCTGGTACCGAATCTGTACTTTGCCGGTGAGGTACTGGACGTAGATGGCATCACAGGAGGATTCAACTTTCAGGCAGCCTGGACAACCGGCTATTTGGCTGGTATGAACATGGCTATAAAACAGCAATGACACCACTCTGGGGATACTTCGGTAACAAATTATAATCTATAGCAG
>NZ_JBHTLD010000276.1:0-5287 GCF_042678745.1 Pontibacter rugosus
CTTAAATAAAAGTTTGGAATCCACTAGTACAAAAGTGAAGTATTCAAGTATAAAAAAGCAGTTGCTATTATGTAGCAGCTGCTTTTTTATACTACCACAAGTATAGCTGGTGCGTATTTTGCTTCAGGAAGAAGGTCTAACGAAGGAGGAGGAAAATGAATAAATACCTGATCTATACTTTGGTTATAGCCTTGATGGGGCTTTTGGTTAACTGCAAACAAGCCAGCGATCTGAAAGCTTTTACAGAAGCTAAGTACAGCTTACAGGAGGTGCAGGATGTTACATTGAACGGTGTTGATGTGATGCAGAAGCAAAGTCCTAATGATTTTACCACACAGGAAGGAGATAGTTTATTGGCTTCCATTTCGCAGAACACCTTAAGAGCCAGCGCAACACTATACCTGCAGGTGCAAATGCCAGAAGAAGGAGAAAATAGACGTATGAAAATAACAGCTTTGAAATGGCAATTGCTGGTAGATGGCGAGCACACGCTGCAAGGGGTTATAAAGGAACGCATGCAGCTGCATGAGGGGCTAAATGTATTGCCGATCCAAACGCTGGTAATGATGTCGGAGACGGAGGGGGTGCGTAACTATGAAGGGCTCTCGAAGTTAATGACTCTTTTAGCTAAAAAGGAAGACTTGCGAAAGAGCCTGACCTTGCAAATAAAGCCTACCGTGCAAACGCCCGTAGGTGCCATTGAAGTGCCTCAGTATATTGTGGTAGCAAAGCCTATAGCAACATAAAGCAACTACAAGGTGGTGGCAGAGGAGTCTCTGAACCAGGTATAAGCATTCTTTACTTCTTTAAAGAACTGCATCTCAAACAGGAACATCTCCCTGGCTCTATCCATCAAATCTTCCAGTATGATTTTGCTATAGATGTCTTCCGGTTCGATAAAAGCCATTTTTTGGATACGGCTTTCGGCTGCCAAAAGTGGTGCAACTGTTTCGCTGGCCCAGACCTGATCTTCTGATGAAATAATACCGCCCTCTATATTGTTCACAAGCCAGTGGTGCAGTTGCTTTTCTATGGCAACCTCTACGGCAGTTATCAAACCTTTGCGGTACAGGTTTGATGGCACCAGGCCGTGAGGGTGAACGACCATCAACTTTAAGCTGGTGTCTTCAAAAACTGTTAATGCAGCAGAAGTATAAAGTATGTTGTAGATAGATGATGCCAAGTACGTACTGTTGTTGTAAGTGCCTGCTGCTAAGCTATAAAATAAATCAACACCGTTCAACCATGCCCGCCGGCTTTCAAGAGTAAAGCCTGTTTACTTACTACTGCATTGCATTTTGATAGATGATCTGTTTGCAAATCAGCAGCAAACTAACGCGCGAGTTTATTGCGTGCGGGTTTTGTAGCATAGTATACATGCGGTTTATTTTCAGTTAACTAAACGGCAGGTAATTGCCCGCTGTTGCTGCAATACTATTATCAGCAACCAAAGTGAAAAAAGTAGCCAATCTCGCTGTTGAGCACTATTCTGGCAAAGTACTTGCTAACATACTAGATACCGCAGTTTATCCGTTTTATCTCTATAGCTGCTTTACCTACAGAACTTTACACTATGCCATACATAAAGAAACTTACTATTGCGCTGGGGCTGGTGCTGGCACCGGTGCTAGGGCAGATAGCTTCTGCAGCCACTGTAACTGCCCCTGCTTATGAAAACAAAACAACTGCAACACGGGCCGGAGCACGTGATATTGTACAGGAGATCATCAACGTGATAGGGCTCAAGCCCCGTTTCGAGCTAAGAGCTGCTGATATAGATAATGCCGCTGCCGTTGTGTATAACGGTGAGCGATATATTTTATACAGCGAGAATTTCTTGGCTAGGATCAACAACGCCGTGCACACAGATTGGGGAGGCGTAAGTATTTTGGCGCATGAAATTGGGCACCACCTGAACGGGCACACCTTAAGCAGAAGCGGCAGCAACCCCGGCGATGAGCTGGAGGCAGATGAATTCTCTGGTTTTGTACTGCGCAAAATGGGCGCCAGCCTTGCCGAGGCACAGGCAGCGATCAATCTTTTGTCAGAAGACAGAACATCCCGTACACATCCGGGCAGAGATTACCGGCTAGCTGCTATCAGCAAAGGGTGGAAAAGCGCAAATGACCAGCTATTAGCAAGTGCCAGAGCCCCACAGCCTGACCAGCGAGCCATTGCCGCTATGCCTGCACGGAGGCCAGCTATCAATTCATCGGCAGCAAGAAACACCTCATCTGCTGCGTTAGATAGCCGTATGGTGCTTACCAAAGTCACGTTCAGCAAAGCGCCACGTGAGCAGTTTTACCTGACTACGCGCATGCACCTGGTTCACGTTACGGAAAACGGACCAGTTGTAATCGGTAAGCTGGCTAAAACCGGTAATCCTGATTTTCCATACTATTTTGAAAGTGAATACATGAAAACTGTTTTCGTTTCTGATAAAGGTATATTGGTAAATCAGCAGGGGCAGCAGGTAGGGCGTCTTTCTTAGAACAACGCGCTAAGTAGCTAAAGTAAAGGCCACATCTACAGGTAGGTGTGGCCTTTATTAATGTTTTTGTATATTGCTCTTCAATCATCTACAAGACGCTATATACTATGAAAATTCTCAAATTACCCTTCCTGTTTCTAGCTACGGCTGTAGTAGCCTTCTCCTGCGACGATAAAGGCTTTTGCCTGGAAGGAGAGGGAGGCGTAGAGACCCGTACATTAGATATGGCAGCTATAAGCGGAGTAGAGGTAAGTGGCAGCACGAAAGTTTACATATCGCGTGGCAACCCACAGCGTGTTGAGGTGCGGGGACAGGGGAATGTGCTGGATGAATTGGAAACTGAGGTAGACAACGGCGTTTGGGATATTGAATTTGACAGATGCCTTCGCAATCATAAGAAAGTAGAAATACATATAACAGTTCCGGAGCTGCATGTGGCGCGCGTGGGTGGTTCAGGTTCTATAGAGCTGGAAGATGTATTTGAAAGCCGCGAGTTTAAAACGAGTGTTTCTGGATCTGGCAATGTGCTGCTACGTGTGGCCACTGATAAGCTGGATGCCCGTATAAGCGGGTCTGGCACAATTCGTGCAGCTGGTGTTGCCAATGAGCAGGATATTTCCATCTCAGGTTCTGGCAACTATTTGGCCTCTGATGTTAACTCCAAAAAGGTAGAAGTGAATGTTTCCGGCTCAGGAGAAGCAGAGGTGAACGCAGCAAACCAACTTGATGCGAAGATTAGCGGAAGCGGCCGGGTATACTATACCGGTAACCCCAGCGTTAACACCAGCGTGTCTGGCTCTGGGAAAGTAATTAAGAAGTAGAAAATAAAAATGAGAAGTAAATTAGTAAACTATACCTTTCTGTTGGCGCTGTTGCTGTTTAGCTTTGCCTGTAAAACCAAGAATGATGTAGAAGCTTTTAAAGAAGCTGAGTACAGTTTGGCAGGTATAGACAGAATGGAGTTGAATGGAATCAATCTGCTCAACAAGAAAGGGCCACAGGATTTTTCTTTTAACGATGCAGCGAAGCTTTTCTCTGCCTTTTCAGAAAATAACCTCAATGCTGTGTCTACTATTGGCCTGAATGTGCAGCTGCCAGAGGGAAGCGAAGCTAGAACCATGACCGTAACGCAGCTCAAGTGGCAGTTGCTGGTAGGGGAGGAGCAGACTTTAACTGGTATTGTAAGCGAGCCGGTGGAGCTAAGAAATGGCTTAAACACAATCACTATAAACTCTCCCTTACAGTTTACTGCAGATGCAAGCGGGAAAACTGATTTCAATAAGCTGCTGCGCTTAGCTACTCTGCTGAACCAGAAAGATGCCAATGCGCCTAAGCTGAGTTTGCAAATAAAACCTACCATTCAAACCTCTATAGGACCGGTAGAGCTGCCCAGCTATATAAAAGTGAAAGATTAGAGAGAAGCCAGGTGTAGCACCTGGCTTTTTTATGCTCCTGAAACTATAGTTCTCCAAAGCCGTAGTGGCACGCTGCTTGCATTGTCAGCTTTGTACGTTTATCCTAAATAGATACTCAGATGATGCAGAACAAGCTGATGAAATGGAAGAAAGAAACAGCGGTGCAGGCAAGTGCTGTTAAAACTTACATGCGTAATGGCTGGGTGCCAATAGAACAACTGCCGCAGCAGCAGCAAAACAATACACAACAGGGTGACCGGCCGTTAAAAGCATCCATATCTCCTGCGCAGCAGAACCGCCAGAAAAGCTGGGTGCCCTGGCCGAAGTTCTAATAGTTTATACTTGGCTGCGATAGCTGTACATGCTACCTTCGTCTTTTAACCTGACTATGAAAAAAGCATTTGCCCTTACCTGTATACTTGCCCTGCCACTACTAGGCGTGGCGCAGCGAATAGATAAAAAACAGCTACTGAAGGACGTGCAGGTACTGTCTGCCGACTCCATGCAAGGCCGCCACAGCGGAACACCAGGCAATGCCCTGGCGCAGGAGTATCTTTTAAATCGGTTTAAAGAAGCAGGTATAAAACCTTTTGCAACGGATTATAAGCAACACTTTAGCATTGATACAAAAAGAGCTAAAGTAGAACAGGCAACTAACCTAGTGGGCTATATTGCCGGTAAGTCTGATAAAGCTATTGTTGTTACAGCCCATTACGACCATGTAGGGCAGCAGGACAGTTTGATTTATAACGGGGCAGATGATAATGCCTCCGGTGTGGGTGCCCTTTTAGCTGCGGCCGCATACTTTGCCAAGCACCCGCCAAAGCATACCATTATTTTTGCGGCACTTGATGCCGAAGAACTTGGTTTGCAAGGTGCCAAAGCATTTTTAGAGCATCCGCCCGTTCCGCTGGAGCATATCCTTCTAAACGTGAACATGGATATGTTGAGCATCAACAACAAAGGTGAACTTTACGCAAGTGGCGCTTATCACTATCCACAGCTCAAGCCATTTCTGCAAAAGGTAAAGCCACAGCCACATGCCAAACTTGTACTTGGCCACGACCGACCCGAGCAGGGCCACGACGATTGGACAGGACAATCAGACCATGCTATGTTTCACAAAAAGGATATTCCTTTTGTATATTTTGGCGTGGAAGATCACCTGCACTATCACAAACCTACAGACGATTTTGAGCAGGTGAACAAAGCATTTTATCCGGATGCAGCATTATTGGTTATCAATTTCCTGAAAGAAATTGATGCAAATCTGGCGCAACCAGGCACAGCAAAGCAGTAAATTTAAGCGCAAGTGTAGCATGAAATTGCGTTTTATTTTAGAGAGCCATACTTGCTGCTAGCAACTGATAAATGCTCTATA
>NZ_JBHTLD010000277.1:0-5270 GCF_042678745.1 Pontibacter rugosus
CTTGAGTTTTAAAATAGAGGCTATCTTTAAACTCTTCAAAGCAGCGAATATTAAAAAAGCGCCTTATAGTCCACTCCTCAGCGTGAGAAGGGGTGAATGAATGGCAATAAAGGAATACCTGTGAAATGCTAGCTTAATTTCCATTGAAACCCTTTGTTGTGGGTTTGGAATCTGAATCTGTTTCTAACTGCTTGTTAGCACCTCTATAGTTGGTTATATATAGAATAAATAATACAATTAATTATGTTTAACATCCTGTGCAAAGTTTGATTCTATGGGTTTTAAAGTATATTTACACATCATAAGAAGTACTTAATAACCACTGCACGAATAAACTATGGCGCAATACCCTGAACTGTTTCTAGTTAAAGCTTTTACCACTACTGCCGATGGAGGCAATGCAGCAGGAGTTGTGTTGTTTGCAGATGCTCTAAAACAGCAACGGAAGCAAGAAATTGCTGCAAATTTAGGCCTCTCAGAAACTGCCTTTGTCTCTGAATCAGCAGTAGGAGACGTGAAAGTGGAGTTTTTTACGCCTAACCGCCAAATTCCTCATTGCGGACATGCAACGGTGGCAACCTTTGGCTTACTGCTGGAAAAAGGCATGGTGCAGGAGCCCGGTGCTATAAAAGAGTCTATTGTAGGCCCGCGGCAGATTAGCTTAAAGAAAGGCAAAGTATACCAGGCACAACTTGCTCCAAAGTATAAATCGTTGGCCGATGCAAGTATAAGTGCCAGCGAAGTCGCAACCTCCTTAAATCTGCAGGTAGATGATTTGGTACTGGAGCCGCTGTTGGTAAGCACAGGCGTGTGGTTTTTATTGGTGCAGGTGCCGAATGAAGAAGTGCTGCGTAGCTTGCAGCCAGATCAGTCGAAAATAGAGGCTATCTCTGAAAGGTTGAACCTGGTGGGTTACTATGTCTTCACAACTGCTACAGAAGCCGCTGATGCCTCTGCGCGTATGTTTGCCCCTAGCTATGGCATTCCGGAAGAATCGGCTACAGGCATGGCCGCAGGGCCACTGGCATGCTACCTCTATGAGCATATGAATTTTAAGGCGGCTACCTATATGATACACCAGGGCTACCTGATGCAGCCTGCTTCTCCAAGTCAGATTGAGGTGCAACTATACCTGGATGACACAAAAATAAGCGGCTTACAGGTTGGTGGGCCTGTGGTGGTGGTAGAGCAGTTAGCGCTTTAATCTTTGTGTCGGCGGTTAAAGCTGCCTTCCATCTTTTTCTGCAAAGTAGTGGCATTCCAGTATCCGCTGGCAATTATGCGGCGGATAGAGTGCAGCGGCTCTAGTGTGTCCTGAGCGGCTGCCAGTTGGAAAGAGGCTGTAGTGCCCCGGTTCTTCAATTCCGGTATTGCTTCGCTGTTCCATAATCCAAATGGATAAGCAAAATAGGTAATAGGATGCCCTACTATTTCTTCAAGCACTTGCTTCGGCTTTTCCACCTGCGTCAGCCAATCATTGACTGCGTATTTTTTTACATTATGATGATCCCATGTATGGCTCCCAATTGTGTGCCCTTTTTCAGCTAGCTCACGCACCTGCTGTTTACTCATATAGCGTGGCCTGCCCAGCGAAACAGTCATCACAAAGAACACACCTTTAAAGCCATACTTCTCTAGCACAGGAGCCGCCACTTCATACTGACTTAGGTTTGTATCATCAAACGTAAGCATAATGGCCTTGGGAGGAAGCTTAGCACCTGTCGTCAGGTAAGCCAGCAGCTCATCTGGTGAGATGCTATGGTACCCGCTATCAGCTAGAAGTTTTATCTGCTCTTCAAAATTCCTTACAGGTACAATATAAGTCTTAGCCTGTTCTGAGTCAGATGCTGTCCAGTCTCTTATCTGGTGGTAGCATAGGATGGGAACTTCGGGTCTGGCAACTATAGCGGCGGCATCTGCGGAAAGGTCTATAACCGGAGAGACCGGTTCAGGGGGTGTGGTAGTTTCTGTTGGTGTGGCCTCTACAGAAGACTCAGAAACTACCGGCAACTTATCTATATTGGTTTCTGGAGTCTGATTGCACGCAGAGGCAAGTATAGCCAATGCCAGGCAAAGCGTATAAGTAATGGGGGAGAAGCGTGTAAACATGTTCAGGTTCAGAAACTGGAAGTTAGGCAATTCAGCTGAACAATTAATACTTATACATGCATAGAACCAAAAACTCCCGCTCGGTGGGCGGGAGTTCTGGAGTTTAGTTTAGCAAGGTAAGCGTGTAAGTGGATTTATATGATCAAGCATGAAGCGTAGATCCTTTAAAAATTAGTACTGGCCTGCTACATTGGCCATGTATTTCTGTCCTGAGCCGGTGTTTAGCAGCAGGATAGAATCAGCCGCAGACAGTACCCCTTTTTGCAGCAGCTTTTTGGCGGCTATCCATACGGCAGCACCCTCGGGTGCTACAAAAAGTCCTTCGTGCCTGCCTATTTCCTGTAGCCCCTGAATCATTTCTGCGTCGGTTATGCCCACAGCTGTGCCTTTAGATTCATGCAGCACCTGTAGCATCATTTGCTCTCCTATAGGGCGTGGAACGGCCAGACCATTGGCAATGGTTGCTTTACCTAAATACTGTTGCGCATTAGCCTGTCGCTGAAAGTAGGTTTCTACCAGTGGCTGGCAATTAGCTGCCTGCACGGCAATCATACGAGGCAGTTTCACCTCTTTGCTTAGCCAACCTAATTGTTGCATTTCTTTGAAAGCTTTCCAGATACCGATGAGGCCAGTTCCGCCGCCGGCAGGGTAGAGTATGACATCAGGCAAAGACCACTGCAATTGTTCGGCTATTTCGTAGCCCATGGTTTTCTTACCTTCCAGTCGATAAGGCTCTTTAAGGGTAGATACATCCAATAAACGCCCATCAGTGTTCAGCTCTTTTGCCTTGGCTGCGCAATCGTTTATCAGGCCATCTACCAGCACCACTTCAGCACCATACCAGTAGCACTCTTCCTTGAAAGAATCAGGCGTATGGCGTGGCATCACTACTACGGCTCTCATTCCTGCTTTTGCACAATAGGCAGCCATGGCTACGCCTGCGTTACCGGCAGTTGGCACAATACAACCCTCTACGCCAAATTCCTTCGCTTTAGAAATAGCCATACTTAAGCCTCGCGCTTTAAAAGAGCCGGTTGGGTTTTGGCCTTCATCCTTCAAAAGCAGCTGATGCAGTTTATATTTTGCGGAGAGGTTATTTAAATGTAAAATAGGAGTAAAGCCTTCGCCCAGGCTAACAATGTTTTCTTCGTGCAGCACCGGTAGCAACTCGCGGTAACGCCACATAGTAGCCTCGCGGTGCAATATATCTTCTTTTTTGAATGACCGCTTAAGATCATACTCAGCCGCAAGCGGTAAGCTGCAACAAGCAGAAAGCGTCTGAGGCTCGAAAGCGGAATGAGCTTTGCCGCACTTTGAGCAATTTAGCTGCTCAATTCGACTGATTTGGTCTATTGTGGTGTCCATAGAAGTTGATTTCCAGGACGAAATAGCTATTTAGTTATGATCAAACAAAATGGTATTTAGGAATAGGCTATTCCTTATTGGAATACTGGCGTTTGGTGAACTGAATGAAATTCCCGAATAACTGATCGTTTTCGGTGCCTTTCCTTTGTATAAAGTAAAACTGGCGCTTTACCTCTAGCGCTGCCACCTGCAGCTCTAGGAGCTCGCCTGACTCCAGCTCTTTCAAAACAGCAGGTCTGGGCAGGAACGAGAGACAGGAATCATCGGCCCGCACAAAATTCTTCAATGCCTCGGTGCCTCCCAACCTGATCTTTACAGGTATATCGTTCAGTCTGATGCCTTTTTGTAGCAGTGCCTCTTCCAGCACTGCAAGTGTGCCAGAGCCGTATTCGCGGAGGGCCAGCGGTATGTTGTATAGGTCCTGCAATTTAAGTTTCTGGTGGCGAAGCTGGTTTTTAGAAGAACATACCGGTATCACTTCGTCCGAGATAAAAGGCGTGTAAGTTACGTTGCTCACCTTGTTGATCCCTTCTATGATTCCTAAGTCGATTTCATGATCAATAAGCGCTTTTAATATGTTTTCTGAGTTTCTGTTTTTGAGGGTTATCTGCACATTAGGGTTCTGGGCCAGGTAAGAAGAAAGCACGGGCGGCAGAATGTAAAGAGAGATCGTTGTGCTGGAGCCAAGTATCATGCGAACCTGGGGCAGAAAATCAGTGCTAAAACTTTTAAATTCTTCGTAAAGCTCGTGCTGCAGCTCTTTGGCCACGAGTAGTTTCTGGTAGAGCAGCTTACCGGCAGGAGCGAGGCTAATGGTGTTGCCGTGTCTCTCAAAAAGGCCAACTTTATAATATTCTTCCAGCGCCTTTACATGCTTGCTAATGGCCGATTGGGTGATAAACAACGTCTGGCTTGCCTTAGTGAAGGAAAGGAGGCGGGCAACTTCAAAAAAAATCTCGTGGCGTTGTGACAGCATAAAGTGAACCTGAGTAACACGTGTGCTGCAAATTAAGTATTTCTGGTGAGGAAGCTATACTTGCCTGGTGTAGCCTGGTGCTCAGCCAATTTAATCTTTTGAGCTGGCAATACTTCTAGAAAACCTGTTTAGGTAACCTTGCAAGTTATTTCTGATTCAGAGTTTCTGATTTTTATTTTGGCGCAGCACTAGTTTATCAGCTCACTCTTAATGCGCTGCATAATTTGCACATGGTGGTCGAAGTGATCCTGTAGGAAGGATAGTGTTTGGTTGATGTTGAGGTAGCCGACTCTGGGATGTTTGAAGATACCTTTATCAAGCAGGTGGTGAGGCATACTGGTAAGCTCATCCTCTAACTGAAATCTTACCTTATCCCAGTTCTGACGTAGCGCAGGCAGGTGAGCGGTATCCGGAACAGTGGCTACTGCTGCAGGGGCTTTATACTTCTTGCCAGATTTCAACGCTACTTTTAGCAGGAAAGCCTTTACAGCCTGTGCAAAGGTAGAGTCCCGAAGTTTATCCTGTTGCTGTAGTTTGTACCGTATTCCGCCAAGTGCGGCATCATCCACTATTACCAGATGCGCCACATGCTGGTTCAGGCTCCATTTGCCAGCGGCAGGCATGCTGTTTAGCTGCGCATCATCCAGGCTCTCCAACTCATCAAGCAGAAGGTTTCTTGTCTGCTCCAGGCGCAGGTACTTGCTTTCTAATTTTGCGTCCATTTGCTGTGTTTGGCTGTGCATGCTTTACTCCAAGTATTAAATCAAAATGACTAAAGCTAAAGTACATTTTTTTTCAGAACATTTAATATTAGTATTGC
>NZ_JBHTLD010000278.1:0-5235 GCF_042678745.1 Pontibacter rugosus
TCTTACTAATTAACTCTAAATCATAATTTCTAATTTGGCGCAGCACTAAATAGTTTGAAGGCTATCCCTGTTGATCTTCTGTAAGGTTTCGAGGCTGAAGTTATCCAGAAAGCCTGATGCATCTTCTATCTCCCTATTATCAAGGCCCACTATACTTGCTAATATGCTCCACAAGCCTTTGCTGCTAAGGTTGTTCTGTCGCATTTCTTTGATAGACAGAGAGGCATGTGATTTAGAAAGTTTGTGGCCATTAGGCTCCAGTACTACAGGGTGGTGCACAAATGCTGTAGTTACAAAGTCTCTGTTGCTTAGTTGCTGTGCCAGGTATAACTGAGCGGCTGTAGAGGTGATCAAATCTTCCCCACGCACAATTAAATTTACTTCCATCTCCAGGTCATCTGTGAGGGAGGCCACCTGATAAGCCGGAATCCCCTCTTTGCGCTGCACAACAAAATCGGGTATCGCTGCTGCTATAGGTATGGTACAGGTCTGAAGGAGCAGGTCCTCAAACTTAATCTCCACATGCTCTGGAATATGAACGCGCCAGGCAGTATCCGGTAAAGTGAGGGGGTGGCGCGTATGCTTACAAGCATGGTTAGAGCTAATATGGTAGGTGGCCAGCTGTTTACGGGAGCAGGGGCAGGCATATACCAGCCCTTGGTTTACTAACTCCTGCAAGGTGGCCCGGTACTGCGGTAAGCGCAGGTGTTGGGAGTAGTTCGCTAAAAAATCAGCGGCATTGGCTGGTCCTTCGTCATAGTCCAGGCCTGCAAAGTGTAGCGTGTCAAAAATGTCCTGCAGGTACTCCGGACGAAAACGTGCATTATCCAGATCATCAATGCGTAGTATAACTGTTCCTTGCTGCTGGCGCGCCAGAGCCCACGTAATAGCAAACGAAAGCACATTGCCCAGGTGCAGGTAGCCACTGGGGGTAGGGGCCAGACGGGTTCTTAAAGGCATAGGCTTGGTGTGGGTTTGTTGCAGCATGCGCTTCAGAGTTGTGCTTTACAAGATGAAAAGTACAATATATGTGGCAATTCCGCTAATAAGGTACAAATAAGTATGTGCTACAAGTAACCTCAATGCTGTTCCTGAAGTAGGAATTAGAGGTATTTTTTTCTAAGTTTAAAAAAATCCTGAAGTTTTTGTGTTCGGCTTCAGTTTAGATTATACTTTACTTCTTGCATACCTAATGGAAATTCTGTTCGACAACATGCCTAATCCTTTCGCTTACTTCATACCCATTTTTGCGGTATTGATCTTGGGCGAAGCTTATATCAGTTATAAGGAGGATAAAGAACTGTATAACCTGAAAGACTCCATGGCCAGCACTTGGGTAGGGATAGGGGCAGCCGTTCTTAACACCCTGACCAAGGCTTATCAGATAGGGCTTTTCTATTTAATTTATGAGCTTTTTGAGCCACTCCGTGTAGCCTATCTCGGATATGAAAACCTGGGCTGGGCCTGGTGGGTATGGGTGCTTTGCCTGGTAGGGGATGACTTTAATTTTTACTGGCACCACCGTTTTTGCCATACCATACGTCTGTTCTGGGCAGCGCACCTGGTGCACCACTCCTCTGACAAGTTTAACCTGGGCACTGCCTTTCGTAACGGCTGGACCATCTTTTTATACAAGCCCATTTATTGGTTGTGGTTACCTATACTTGGTTTCAATCCGGTCATGATTGCGCTTTGTATGTCATTCAATTCAATTTACCAGTTCTTTCTGCACTCTACGCTGGTGCCTAAAATACCTGTGTTCGGGGCGATATTTAACACGCCTTGGGTACACCAGGTGCATCATGCCTGCAACGTAGAGTACCTAGACCGCAACCACGGCGGCATCCTCATTATCTGGGATAGAATATTTGGGACCTATCGTGATAAGGAAGTAGAACTGGAAACAAAATTTGGTGTGCTGCACCCGCCAACCAAACACGATCCAATCACACTGAATTTCCATGAGTTTAATGATATTTGGAAAGATGTGAAAAGTGTAAAATCATGGAAGGCTAAGTTTATGTATGTTTTTGGCCCTCCGGGCTGGAGCCATGATGGCAGCCGCAAAACATCTAAAATGCTACAGCAGGAGTGGGAAGAGCAGCAGCAACTGCTACACTCATCAAGCCAGCAAAAGCCATCTGATTTACAGGTTGCCAACGTTTAAGATTTAAATAGTAAGTAAGAGCCGCAGGTATTGAGAAAGCAATGCCTGCGGCTTTTTTTATGGATGAAGCCTTTTTTAAAGCCAGCACTTTATACTTTATCCCAGCCCTCTCTTCTGATTAGCTCGGTGATATGCGCCAGGTGATGATTGCCGTGCCAGGCATATGCGCCAATGTGCTGCTGTATACTTTGCCCGCCGCTAACCGGATGTATAAACCGCCGCTCTAGTTGCTCTGGTGTTAAGCTTTTCAGGAGTAGCACTCAGCGTTGGTGCAGTGCGTCCAGTAGCCTCAGCGAGATTTCCGGGTCGCCGTGCAGGCTGTCGGGTAACTCTGTCCAAGCTACCTCATCGTAAGGCCTTATGGTGGGTGCATCTTCTGTTAGAGCCATTTTTTGGCGTATGTAGCCGTTCAGGTGGCTGTCGGGGAGGTGATGCACTACCTGGCGCACGGTCCAGCCGCCTTCGCGGTAAGGTGTATCAAGTTGCTCAGGAGTAAGGTTGGCGACAGCTTTGCGCAGCTTTTGTGGTAACTGCGCGATGGCAAGTATAGCCTGCTCCAACTCCTGCCCCGTAAGCTCCTGCTGTGGTTTGTGCTGCCCTATCGGGTACTTCAGTTTTTCAAGTTCGGTGTGCGTCGTCATGTTGCTAGCGTATGGAAGGGCAGTTTACAGGTTGCAGCGCTAACAAGCAAGTATAGCGCTGTCAGCTAAGTATAAAGAACATTAAAAACCGCACCTCGCCTGCTGCACGTATGCTTTAACAAGTATAAATCTTATCATCATCTCACAACATCAAGTATAAAAATGGCTGAAGAACAGAAACAAAAATATACGGCGCTAATCACTGGGGCTTCTGGCGGAATAGGAATGGAACTGGCAGAACTATTTGCACAAGATGGGCATAACCTGATTTTAGTAGCCCGTTCAGAAGAAAAGCTGAATAGCCTGGCGCTGCAGTATGCCATCAGGTATAAAGTATACACCAAAGTAATTGTGCAGGACCTAAGCGAGGCTGACGGGCCTGAGAAAGTATTTGCCCAATTAGAGCAGGAGAAGGTGCAGGTAAACGTGCTGGTAAACAATGCCGGCTTCGGCAATTTCGGGGCATTCCGGGATACAGAGCTGAAAAAGGAGCTGGACATGATGCAGCTGAACATGGTGTCGCTTACGCACTTGTGCAAGCTTTTCTTAAAGCAGTTGCCACAGGGGCAGCATGGGCGCATCCTGAATGTTTCGTCTACAGCGGCCTTTCCGCCGGGGCCATACATGGCAGTTTACTATGCCAGTAAAGCCTACGTGCAGTCGTTTACCGAGGCGCTGGCTGCTGAGCTGGAGGATGAGCATATCACTGTTACCGCCCTTTGCCCCGGCCCCACCGATACAGATTTTAAAGATGCTGCCAACTTGCACGAGTCCGGCTTGTTTTCGAAGCAGTTTGTAGCCGATGCCAAAACGGTAGCCAAGGCAGGCTATGAGGGCATGATGGCAGGAGAAGTGGTGGTGATACCAGGCATTCAGAATAAGCTTACAGCCTTTTCGACCAGGTTAGTACCCCGTAGCTTTCTCCGAAGTATGGTAAAACGCATTCAGGCAAAGCGGGCGTAAAACAGTAGAAGTATACCAGCATAAGTAGGCGGATTTTTATATCTTAGTGGACTATGAAAACCAGCCGCTAATGAAAAACCTCCTGCTCCTGACCCTCCTGTTCCTATCCTGTTTGTCTGCCAGTGCCCAGCACCTGATAAAGGGGCGTGTGGTAGATGCGCAGACAAACCAGCCGCTGGAATTTGTGTCGGTGTACGCCAACACAACCACAATTGGTACTGCCACCAATGCCAAAGGCGAGTTTGCGCTAAGGCTGCCAGATGGGAAGTATGAATTGATTGTGTCTTTCCTGGGCTATGAGCCGCTCATCTACCAGGTGAACACAGGTGCCTTGCCTCCGTCTGTACTTTTTAAGCTTAGCCCCAGGCAAAACGAGCTGAAGGAAGTGGTGATCAAAGGCACCCGTGATAAGCAATGGTATGATAACCTGGAGGTGTTTAAAGAGCGCTTTCTGGGGAAAGATGCGTTTGGGCGGCAAAGCAGACTGCTAAACCCTGAGGTGCTTGCCATCACTTTTGACCCGGAGACGGCTTTGCTGGAGGTGAAGGCAAATGAGCCGCTGCAGGTTCAGAACGATGCCTTAGGTTATAAAATTACCTACCTGCTCTCCGACTTCCGGTACTACGGCCGGGATGGGTACGTGGTATACTTAGGATACCCGAGGTATGAGCTGATGGAAGGCAGCAAGAGCAAAAAGCGCCGCTGGGCCAGGAACAGGCAAAAAGCCTATAATGGATCTCTAATGCATTTTATGCGGGCAGTGCAGCAGGAGCAACTGGAGCAGCAGGGCTTTAACCTGCGGCGCCTACACCGCACTCCTAATCCCAACAGGCCAACGGATGAAGAGATTGCTGCTGCCAGAGCGGCTCTCAGAGCCCGCGGCAGTGGTGCCAGAATAGAAGACGGCGATAGTATTTCTGATATCCTTTCGCGGGCTAGGTTGCCAAAGGTTATAGAGTCGCTGGATATAAACCCAGTGCCTTACAGCGACTATCTGCAGAAAGACAGCACGGCTTCTAAGCTTTCTTTTAAAGGTTTTTACCAGATAGTGTACACTGGCGAAAAGGAAGAGCAGGGGTACCTGCTGCAGGAAAGTATGTTCAACAAGCGCCAGCCAACCTTCCAGACCTCTGTTCTCTCTCTGCAAACCGATGCTGTGCTGCTGGAGCCTAACGGAAACGTATCAGACCCACTAAGCTTATTTGTAGAAGGCTACTGGGGCTGGGAAAAACTAGGGGCCATGCTGCCGCTGGATTATCAGCCAGCACTAGCTAAATAGAGCGGCGGTTTTCTAAAAGTTCTTAGATGAGAATTTAGTTACGGGCAATTCATGCTTACTCTCATGCCCCGACTTGCTGAATTTTGATTTGCTGTTATCGTCTCCGCTGATAAGCTCTTTTAACGTTTTGCCAAAAGCCCCTGGCTGCAACAATCTGTGCAACCAGGGGCTTTTGGCAAAACGTT
>NZ_JBHTLD010000279.1:0-5234 GCF_042678745.1 Pontibacter rugosus
GTCTGCTTTACATGAATTAGGCACTTATAGCACTTAAAAAGTTTTATAAATTTGATTGCGATTTTTTATCAAGAAGTTATTACCTGCATTGTTTTAATAAGCCTATGGCTGAAGAAAATTTTATTCGATACTTCTAACAAGTGACTTATGAAATTTTATTAAGCACATTAGCAGTATGGATCACATAAAATACCCGCTCCAGTAGCAATAGCAATGGTGAAGTACAAAGAGCAGAACAGACAAAAAGAAAAATCCCGCCAGTCAAATGACTGGCGGGATTAAAGTCTATGAGAAAAACTTAACTATTTATTTTACGTCCCAGAATACTCGCACCTTCATATCAGGCTTCTGCGTGATGTTAGGGTTGGTATTTGTTTCTGCTTCTGGATAATACAGTGATCTAGGAATATAATCTGTTACTGCAATGGTAGTAGAAACAGGAGTAATAGCTGGATAACCAGTTCTTCTCCAGTCTGTCCAAGGCTCTAAGGCAACGCCATAGTTAGCGATATATTTTTCAGTAATGATCTGCTTCAGCATCTCATCAGCTGAACCTACAAGGTTACCGTTAAGAGTAACATAAGTATCTACAGCGGCAGCAGCTACACCGGCTCCTACCATTGAAGCTTGGATACCTGCCTTAAAGAATGGCTGTGCTACTGCAGCACCTCCTCCAAATCTTAAAGCATGCTCAGCTCTAATAAAGTTGTACTCAGCAAAGGTAAGCATTCTTATAGGTGCTGCACCTGTATAAGCATTGTTGTTTGCTGTGCTAGCAGGAATACGCAGTTCAGCATCAGGTGTCAAGGCAGTTTTAAGAGTCCCTCTTAAGTAAGTATGCAGACGTGAGTACGCAATAGATTCTGGATCACCGGCGGCTGCACCTTTATACTGACCAGACCCAAAAGGATAATCTGTGAAGTATGTAGCTCTTCTAGGATCAGCTTTAGCGTTCATCAAATCAACCAAGAACTTGTTAGGGAAAGTATAGTTCAAACGAGAAACTTCAAACTGATGAATTGGATTTTGTGAAGCAGTTGCATCAACAAAAGACATCTCAAAGTTATCTGCATTCGATGCCATAAAAGGAGCATTGCTCGCGATCAAAGCATCCATCTTAGCTTTTGCAAATGCTGGGTCTTTTTCGCTGTAGTGTAAGTATAAGCGCAACTTCAATGTATTTGCAAACTTCTCCCACTTCGCTCTGTCTCCTTTATAGATAGTTTCATTGGTTGACGGAGACGAGTTAGAAGCAGTAGCTTTAACATCAGTGATACCTTCATCCAACAAGGCTATTATCTGCTCATATATTACAGCATCATCATCAAGTTTAGGTTGTGTGTTAGCTGTGCCTTTTAATGCTTCAGAGTATGGCACATCGCCCCATATATCAACAGCCTGTGACACCGCATAAGCCTTAAGAATTTTAGCTATACCTGCATAATGCGGATTGCCTTCGCTGTTATTGATGATATATTCTAAATCCGGAAGTGCAACAGCATAGAATGCATTATACATGTTATTCAAGTCAGATGGCTGAATCAAATAACGCTGATACTCTCTTGTTTGGACAGTAAGGCCAGCCTGGCCGGAGAACTGCTGCATCAGCAGAGATGAGTAACGATGCAAATCGCTGCCGTTCCGGAAGCCAGTATTAACAGTTGCACTAGTTAACACCTGCGCAATTGGCGCAGCAGTGGGGCTGTTTGGGTTAACATTCACATCCAAAAACTCATCGCATGAGGTCAATGACATTATCATTGTTGCGGCAAGCCCTACTGCTATATATTTAAATTTTTTCATTTTAAAGCGATTTAAAGTACTAAAGTGTTAATCTTAAGAAAGCACCATAAGATCTGGTTTGTGGCAAACCGTTAAATTCAAAGCCTTGCGCGTTACTTACACCTAAAGTATTGTTCTCTGGGTCCAGGTGAGGGAAGTTTGGAGCTCTCATCAATAAGTTTCTGCCGTTAAGACCAATCTCTAATCTTCCGAATGGAGTTTTTTGGATCAGGCTTGCAGGTAAGCTGTAGCTAATAGAAGCTTCTCTTAATCTGATCCAGGTAGCATCATACACATAGCTCTCGCCGGCAGTATGCAGTGTAGTAAAATAATCTTGTGCTGATACAGGAATACTGTTTCTAGATCCATCTGCCATCACACCTTCAAAAGTATAAGGCTTTGAAACTGTACCATCTGCATTGAAGCGGTCAAATTCAGCAGTTTCTGCTACAGAACCACTTCTGATCAAGTCACCTAAGTTTCTAGAGTATACATCGCCTCCTTTTCTGATATCAATCAGGAAGTTGAAGTTGATACCCTTGAAACTAAGATTGTTTGTGATACCACCTGTCCAGTCTGGATTTGTATCACCGATTTTCGCGGAGATTGCATCAACAGTTGGTAAACCATTTGCATTGATCAACATTTCTCCATTCTCGTTGCGTTTGAATACAGAACCATACATTACGCCGTAAGGCTGACCAGCTTCCAGGCGAATGTTAGGAGTTGTGAAACCAGCCAGGATAATATTTGGAACACCATCAGCAAGTTGTAAAACCTCAGATCTGTTTCTGTTGAAGTTGAAGCTGATATCCCAGGTAAAGCTTCCTGCTTTTACAGGAGTAGCATTAACTAAAAGTTCAACCCCTCTATTTCTCAAAGATCCGGCATTTTTAAACTGACTTGTAAACCCGGATGAACTTGAAACAGGCACACTAAATATCAATTCAGTAGACTCTGTTTCATAGTAGTTCGCTTCGAAACTCAAACGGTTCTTGAAGAACTGCATTTCCAGGCCTACTTCTTTAGATGTAGTAAACTCAGGTCTCAGGTTAGGATCCCCAGATTGGTTACTTAATGTTCTACCACCAAGGCTGTTATAAGGAAACACGATAGATGGGCCGAAACCATCTGATGCAGCAGCTTGAGCGAAATAAGTATTTGTAGAATATGGATCAGCTTCTTTACCTACTTTAGCGTAGTTAGCCTTGATCTTCATAAACTCAATCACATCGTTCTTAAGCACAGGGAAAGCCTCTGTTGGAATAAAGCTTACAGCTACAGATGGATAGAAGTATGAGTTCTCGTCTTCACCAAAAGTAGAAGAGAAGTCATTTCTAGTTGTGAAGTTTACTGTCATGTAACCTTTGTAACCCAGTGTTGCATCTGCAAATACACCGATTAGTCTCTGTCTGTTAGTATTAGCAGAAGATGTAACGATGGAAGCATTAGAAATATTCTTCAGATCTCTGATGCCTAACGTCTTACCTGTAACAGTAACGTTTTTGCTAGAAGTATGAACTATTTCGTTACCAACATTGAAGCTAAAATCAAAATCAGTACCAAATTTCTGGCGACCTGATAGTATAAAGTTAGAGTTTACGTTTCTTGATAAGTAGCTCTGGTCATAAATACCACCTGTGCCACCTGCAGATACGTTAGCAGCTCCTCTAGCTCCAATTTGGTCATATCCTTTTGCCACTAGGTTATATGTATCAACACCTAAGCGATAGTTAGCACTTAACCAAGGCAACAGTTCATACTTTAAATTTACGTTACCGATAATACGGTTTACTTCATCTTCGTATGTGTTATTGGCAATGGTCCAGTAAGGGTTATCTACTGCATCAAAATAAATTTGATCTCCATTGGCATCCTGGTATGGTATACCTGACAGGTTGATGTTACGAGGTATAAACCAGCCTCTGAAGAATGGATTAGATAATTGGTTACCCACCTGCGTACGCTCGGAATTAGAGTTAATATACTGCATGCTGATGCCTGAAGTTAACTTAGAGGAGATATCAGCAGAACCGTTAAATGTTATGTTATTTCTATTTAATTCGTTGTTGTCCAGTATACCACTTTCAGTAGTGTTACCATAAGATAATCTATAGCTAGAGGTTTCACCGCCCCCGCTCAAGCTTATAGTGTTCTGAAGGTTTGTGCCGGTTTTGAAAATATCTTTGATGTTATCAGGATAAGCTGTTAAAGCTTCGTCTTCACCTCTAAAGTTTTTCACTGTCTGGCCTGCAATACGTGGTCCCCAGGATAAGTTACTAGTAGGAATAAAGTTACCACCTGTGCCTTGCGCGTATTCATTTTGCCAATCTGGGAACCTGTTAACTTCTACTAAGTTGTAAGAAGTATTAAACTCTACACGATTTTTCTGTCCAGCTTTACCTTTTTTTGTAGTAATGATAATTGCACCAGATGCAGCACGGGAGCCATAAAGAGCCGCAGCAGCAGGTCCTTTCAAAACGTTAATTGACTCAATATCATCCTGGTTAAGGTCAATAGCACGGTTAGAATTTGATACACCTGTTTGTAATGCGTTTGTACCACCACCGTTGTCAATTGGAACACCATCAACAACGAATAACGGCTGATTGCTATTTGTAAAGGTCGTGTTACCGCGGATAAAAACGCCAGAAGATGAGCCTACCATGCCGCTGGCACTGGATATTCTCACACCGGCCACTTTACCTGACAGAGCATTCACAACGTTTGTTGGTCGGCCTACTGTCAGCTCTTCAGCCTTTACAGTACCTACAGAGTAACCTAGATCTTTCTTATCTCTCTGGATACCTAATGCTGTTACAACTACTTCATTCAGCAGTGTTACATCCGTTTTCATACTAACACTAACTGAACTTGCATTTCCGATTGCCCGTTCAATTGTGGTGAAGCCTATAAAACGGAATTCTAATGTATTACTATTTGCCGGTACGCTAATTGAATATGTACCATCTGCTCCTGTAGTTGTGCCTACAGTCGTACCTTTTACAATCACTGCAACTCCTGGCAGTGGCTGCGCTGTGCTTTGGTCTGTAACTGTGCCAGTCACTGTTTTGCTCTGGGCGTAAGCCTGTTGCAGCAGTGTCAGCACCATCACAAAACTCATTAGTAGTAATTTTCTCATTGCTAATAGTTTGGATTAAGGTGAATTGGATTGTTGGTTAGAAATTATTAGGTTAAGTAAAGTATAGACAAAGCTTCGCCACTCCGTGCCATGCGGATATTTTTAAATTGTACTACGATTAGGCTGCTTTATAAAAGCTGCTTAATCATGCCCGTCAAGTCTGTTAATGGAATGTCAGTTATTTTGCTTTTAACATGATATCATAACTGATTTATGAAGTGTACTAGCAGTTACAGAAACTAATAAAACCAGGTTTACAACTACTTTGCTCAAATAAATCCTGTAACTTTTCCCAATAATATGCAGTAGC
>NZ_JBHTLD010000280.1:0-5186 GCF_042678745.1 Pontibacter rugosus
TTTTGTATAGTGAGTTATCTAACCTAATATAGATGAATGATTTTAAGGAAATTATACAGCTAGCAGATGGATCTGATAGATGTCCGCAAAACTATGTATTGGCTTTAACGGATACATTAAATGTAATTAGCGGAAAGTGGAAATTGCCTATTATTGCCTCCTTGTTACGCGGCAAAATACGGTTTAAAGATTTGCTGGATAATATAGAAAAGATTACGCCCCGCATGTTATCTAAAGAACTAAAGGAACTGGAGGTAAATAGTATAGTGGTGCGTAAAGTATATAATCAAACGCCAGTTTTAATTGAATACCAATTAACAGAATCTGGTAAAAGCTTGGTTAACCTTATAGATACTATGATTGACTGGGGGTTGACACACCGAAGTAATGTTTGGCAATAGAAAATTTTGCCGTACGAAAATTGCAGCTAATGGTGTGGTATCTGAAAATTCCGTAGCAGAGCAAGCGTTTTTCAGGTGCAGTGTTGGGCATAGGGCTTTTTATTCGCTCCTGTAATTGTATCTGGGTTTTGTCGGGTGTCAAAAAATGCTGCAATTTGAACAGTTGCTACAGCAATTCAATAGATTATTTTGTAGTTACCTTCAACCATACACCTGTATTATTTTGTTCTGCCGGCTAATAATGGTTCACGTTGTCCTTTAAAGGGCATTTTAGATAAAGAAGTTGTTCTCTGTACTATGACTTTAACTAGGTTTTCTGGCAACCGCTTTTTAAGATAGTATCTCGATTGGCGGAAGTAGTATTTAATTAAAAGACTGCCGGTACTCTAAAGGCGAAAGGTTGGTTTTTCTTTTAAATAATTTATGAAAAGATTGCGGGTACTCAAAGCCAAACTGAAAAGCTATTTCGCCCACAGACAGATTGGTAGAGACCAGCATTTCCTTGGCTTTTTCAATTAACCGGTTATAGATGTGTTGCTGCGTGCTTTGCCCTGTAAGCGTCCGGAGCATATCGCTTAAATAATTAGGTGACAAATGCAGCTGGTCGGCAATATCCTGAACCGTGGGCAAGCCTGCCTGCTGCAGTTTTTCACTGTTGAAACTATTTGCAAGAATAGCTTCTAATTTTATCAGAAGTTCGTTGCTGGCTGTTTTACGGGTAATAAACTGCCGATGATAAAACCGGTTGCAGTAATTAAGCAGTAATTCAATTTGCGATACAATAATATCTTGGCTAAAATTATCGATTGAGGCATTATATTCTTTGTGAATGCCCTGCATAATTATATCAATAATATTTTCTTCACTTTCTGATACATACAAGGCCTCATTTACCGCATAGGAAAAAAAATTATAACTGCTCAGCCTTTTTTCTAAAGGGTAGCCCCGAATGAAATCCGGGTGAAGTACGAGCCACCATCCTTCCAGTTTTGAATCTGGATTGATGTCAGTGGTTATTACTTGATTGGGTGAGAAAAACGTCATGACACCTTCGTCAAAATCATAGTAATTCTGGCCATATCTCATTTTTCCTGCAAAATTCTTCTTTAAGGCAATGCAGTAAAAATCATAACTCACGCTTCTAAGCTTTTCATCAGAAAAACATGTGGTCTTGCTAAAGTCTATTACACTAACTAAAGGATGTTTTGGTTTTACAATTTCCAAAAGCCGGTGCAGTTCCGCAATAGATTTTATAGGATGTGGTAAGCTTCCGGTTCTTTTCATAACGTAACTTAATGCAAAATCGGGACAAAAATGCCAGTTTTGCATTAATCGAAATTAGTAGATAAAGTTAAGTGTTTCCAGGTTTTTATTTCCTGTTTCTCCTGAGCTCTATGGTTAGTTATCAGCTCATACGTATCAGGCCCTAATAACAGGTGCAGGGGCGGATTAGCAATTTGGGCAATATCATTCAAAATATTTACCAACTTTTGTGGGTCGCCAATCTGTTGGCCGCTAAAGCTTCGCCACATTGCTTCGGCCTCGGCTACTTTGTAAACAGGAATTTTGTTTTTGGTAAAAGTTAAGGAGCCTTCGTTCATAAAACTAGTGCGGAACTGGCCGGGGGCTACCACGGTAACTTTTACGTTGAAGGGTTGGGCCTCCAGGAACAATGCTTCGGATAAGCCAATAACGGCAAATTTGGCAGCATTGTAACTGGCCGCATTGGGAAAACCAACATACCCGGCATTGGAAGAAATATTAATAATGTGCCCGGATTGTTGCTTTCTAAGATAAGGCATCACCGCCCTTATGACGTTCACTGTTCCAAATAAGTTGACATCAATGGTTTGTCGAAACTCTTCATCGGTAACTTCTTCCATGCTGCCCACCAACGAATAGCCGGCATTATTTACTATCACATCCAGTTTTCCGAACTTTTCAATACTGCGGTTTACGGCATCTTTCACTTCTGGATCAGAGGTAATATCTACCTGTAGGGGCAAGAAATTTTCATTGTTTTCGCCTATGCTTTTATTCAAACTTTCCAAGCTTCGCGAAGTAGCAACTACTTTATGGCCTTTTGATAAAATAAGTTTTGTGAGAGCCAATCCTAAGCCTTTAGATGCTCCGGTAATAAACCATACATTAGTGCTGTCCATTTTTCTATTTTTAGTACAAGGCAAAATTCTGCATAAAAGATTTGTGATAAGTATCCAAATCTCAGCAAAACGTGTCCTTAATACTGACTTTGGTTTTAAGTAAAGGACTTATGATTCCTATTGTGGCTCACGATGGGACTATGCGGCGGCGCAGCTACCTTATAGGTTTTGTGTGCGACCAGTATGGGCACCTGGTACTGAAGGTATCAAATTTTCCAGAGGGTGCAAGTCCCTTACAGGCGTTTGGCGAAGCCTGTTAGCAAGCTGCAAGGTTGTTTACCGTGAGGCGTGCTTGAAGGAAGCGGGACTGCAAAATCCAGTATTAACAAATACTCTCGAGCACGGGAGTGCGAATAGAGCGCACGCAGTGCTTGCATAAGAGGCAGGGAGTCGTGTACACAGGGAGAAGTCAGCAGAGGCCATAGTAGCCGCCTGGAAACGAGCCGTAAGCGCTGCGGAAGCCTCACAGGGCGGTGAAGGGCTGAATGTTAAGCTGCCCGAAATCAGATAAGGAGGTTCAAACGCTGGCGTTTGCCAGCCTTATCCCAAACTAGGGTGAGGGCATGGTCGGTGCAAAGAGCGGCTGTGCTATCCTTGACGAACCGCCGCATATGGGAATGAGCACGAAAGTGCGAAATTCCCGAGCGAAGCTCTCGTACGTACGGTGGTGTGAGAGGCGCACCCCATCAGCTAACGCTGGTGGGGTGCGCCTACTCATATCTTCAGCAATAGGTTAAAGTACAATTAACAAAAATGCAGGCTTATGTGGCAGTGCAACGGAAACTGCTGGTTCTCATCTGGGCACTGTGGCGGAAGAAGGAAGCATACAACCCGAGGTTCGGGCAGGAAGAAAACAAAGCTTCCGGTAATGAGGAGCCTAAGCCTCTCTTTTCGCTTGGCTCCGGAGGAGGCAAAAAGCAAGTAGCCCCGGCTATTGCCGTGGCTACACAAGATGAACTTCCGTGCAAGGAATCGCCTGAAGCTCTCTTTTCGCTAAAGTGAAGGTGATAAAACAATCCTATACTTTCACTTGCTTTTTAAGACAGTACCTCGATTGGGCGGAGTTTTGCTTCTTTTACCAACTCTGTTAGTTTTCCTAATTCTGTTTTATCTGTTAAAGGCCAATTCTGCGAATCTTGCTGCTGGTCGGTAAACTTCTTGATAGCACCGTAAATTGGCAAAATAAGAGATTCGTAACTTCCTTTTATCTTCAATACCATTTTTCTATCAGAGTTTTCTGACTTCGCTAAAGATATGTTCAGAGTGTAATCATAACTAAATTTTTCAAACTCGAAATAGTAACCTTCGGGCTCTAAATGCCACCATACTTCTGCTTCTATTCCTTTTATCACACTTCTCAGATTCGAAATCAACTGCTCAATTGGATTAGCTGGAACATCTGAAGCTTCAAATTCTAACCTGAAGTCATTGAAACCTATTTTAACGGGAAGTCAACCATGTTCTGGTGTTCCAAACTCTATGCTTAGCTTTTCCTTTTTCATACTTCAAATTACACAGAACGTGCCAGTGCAGCCTAAGCCCGTTGTGAAGCAAGGGTTAAAGCTGCACTGGGTTGTGGAATGGGCTTTTTATTCAGCCGATAAATCTTTAGCCTTGACTATCACCACTTCTCCATTTCTTGAGAAGACAAGCTCTCCGTCTTCTTTTTGTTTCCTGCGGATAAGCTTCTCAACTGCAAGGTCTATACCTTTTAAAATCTTGTTCCGCAAATCAACTGTATCTATTTTATTCTTATTCATGACTTAACGTCCTTAACTTATCCCAAATAGTTTGATTCTGTATTTTCAACTCTTGGTCTTCCTGCCCTTCTGCCACTAAATTGTATGGTGTTTGTGAATTATCAATAACTATCCAATAATCACAAATAGGGATGAACAACTCAAAGAGGTTTTTAACTCCCTTTTTATACCTTCTACGGATTACATCTTCGGGGATATTGTGGCCACCTTCCGCTACTCGGTTTTTCACACGTTGTATGGCCAACTCAGGTGATGCTAACCAGAAATAAACGAGGGTAACATTATACCCACTTTCCCTGGCTTTCTTGATTGTCTGCGCGTAGCTTCTTGTAGCGAGTGTAGTCTCAATGGCAAAATCTTCCTTCTTTCTTAGTAGCTCGTCAATTCTTTGAAGCATTATCCTGCCCGCTTCTACGGCCACCTTTTCTGGTTGAAAAGGAGAGAGCCCGCGAGCAATCTCGTCTGCATTAACAAATTCACGGCAGCCTAGCATTTCAGGAAGAACTGTAAAAGAAGCTGTTGTTTTTCCAGCACCGTTACAACCCGATATGATGTATAAATTTGGCATTAGTTTTTCCTTTACCAAATATACATTACTTTATCATTTTTGTTGGCAATTCATCTTTTGCCTTACCCACAATGGACTGGTGCAGCTAATGGGTGAGGCAAAGCCGAACATAAAAGCTGCACTGGGTGTGCGCCCAGTATGGGCACCTGATACGAAAGGTATCATATTATTCCAGAGGGTGCAAGTCCCTTACAGGCGAGTTGGTGAAGCCTGTTAGCAAGCCGCAAGCTGGTTCGTCGTGAGGCGTGCAGTGAAGAAAGCGGGACTGCAAAATCCGGTACTGACGTACAGAAAC
>NZ_JBHTLD010000281.1:0-5173 GCF_042678745.1 Pontibacter rugosus
TAAGTATGATTCTATAGCTATATACGTCTTCGCATATAGATGAAAGTAACATTGTTATCAAAGTAACAGGTGCAGGAAAAGCTGGGTCCATTTCAAGCAACTTATACGGCTGCTATGCAAGTATAGCTACACATGCACCAAAACATGAAAAGTGAGAAGGCTACAGGCAATTGGGTACTGGTGGCAGCAACTACAGCTTCGGCTATGGCCTTTATAGATGGCTCAGCGCTCAATGTGGTGCTGCCTTCCCTGCAGCGCAGTTTACAGGCTACTGCCACAGACTTGATTTGGATACTTAATGCCTATCTGCTCTTTATGGCCTCATTTATACTTCTGGGCGGCACGCTTGGCGATAGGGTAGGGAGGAAGAAGGTGTTCATGTGGGGCATCAGCCTGTTTATGCTTGCCTCGTTTGCCTGTGGCGTAGCACCATCTCCAGTTTGGTTAATTGCATCCCGCGCTGTACAGGGAGTTGGGGCTGCCTTAATGGTGCCTGGTAGCCTTGCTATTATATCGTCCTACTTTAAAAGAGAGGCGCGTGGGCAGGCAATCGGTACTTGGTCAGCTGTTACCACAATGGTAACGATGGCGGGGCCTGCTTTAGGTGGTTTCCTGGCAGACCTAGGTTGGTGGCGTATGGTGTTTTTCCTAAATCTGCCCTTAGGGATACTTGCTTTAGCTGCATTATACTTTAAAGTGCCGGAAAGCAGGGGGGAGCATGGCGGTAAAACTATAGATTGGGCCGGAGCGGGTTTGGCAGTAGTAGGCTTGGCAGGTATCACCTATGGTTTTGTAGAGATACCTAAGTATGGCTGGCAGCATCATAGGGTAATAGCAGCATTTTTTTTAGGATCAGTCAGTATGTTGTTGTTCTTGTGGACGGAAGCCAGGCTAAAGCAGCCTATGGTTCCGCTTAAGGTCTTTCAAAACAGGATGTTTAGCGGAGCCAACCTGCTAACCTTGCTGTTGTATGGAGCATTGAACGTAGGGCTTTTTATACTTGTGCTTAACCTGGTGCAAGTGCAGGGGTATAGCCAGTTGCAGGCGGGACTGGCTACACTGCCTTTTGCGCTGCTACTGATGCTGTTCTCTCGTAAGGCAGGCAGCCTGGCGGACAGGTATGGTGCTCGGTGGTTTTTAGTGGCAGGCCCGGCATTGGTAGGTGTAGGCTTCCTGCTGTTGGGGCAAGTCCAGAGAACCGCTGGGTTTACAAGTTACTGGTATACATACTTGCCGGGGGTGCTGGTGTTTGGCGCAGGTATGGCCTTAACTGTAGCACCGCTTACTACTACGGTTATGAGCGCTATAGAAGAGAATATGGCAGGCACTGCTTCCGGTATAAATAATGCTGTTAGCCGCATGGCGGGTGTGCTAAGTATAGCTATTTTGGGTAGTATGGCTGTAGCAGCTTTTTCACAGGAGCTGCACAGTGGTGCCGCAACCCTCCTGCTGGATGCAAGCACAGAGCAGGCTGTGCTGGCACAAGCAAACCAATTAGGAGGAGCCACGGTGCCAGAGCAGGTGCCAGATGCGCAGCGGGAGCCCATACAGCAGTTGCTTGATGCCTCTTTTCTGAAAGCTTATACATTGGTGATGCACCTTTGTGTCGCACTTGCACTTCTTGCATCGGTGGTTGCTGCTTTTTTTATTTCTTCTAAAAGATAACTTTCATGCGGTTGCTTTCTTTGTATTGTACATGAAGTATAGCGGCCTGCTTATTCTGGAAATCAGGAAGTATAAATGTGCTTTTAAACTTTTATGCATTTAGCATCAGACTGTTAAGTTTGTGTTTAAAAAAGTATAAGGTCAGGTTTATACTTGTTGTGTTACCCATATACTGGTTAAGTATAACTCTTAACCTTCAGATAATAAGAGCATTGAGGTGAAATCGAAAATTTTCACAACCGAAGCTTTGTAAAAGGGGTATCTAGTAAGACATTAGTGTTGATAATGAGTTATATTTGCTAATGCGAATGTGTGAAATTTGATTTTTCAATAATCCTTTTAACTTTGCCTTTCACACATGCAGTAGTTGTAATCTTATGGATAAATATACATACATCGCCAATGCGCATGGCGATTATATAGATGGTCTGTACAAAGACTATCAGCAAGACCCGGAGTCGGTAGACGCTGGCTGGCGAAAATTCTTTGAAGGTTTTGAGTTTGCTTCCGCCTATAGCGAGAATGGACACAGTACAGAAGCAGGAGCTCCTGTCGCTGCAGCTCCTGCAAAAGGCGCTGCCGTAGGGCAGGGCGAGTCTGAGAAAGAGGTTGCCGTGCGTAACCTGATTCACGCTTACCGTACACGCGGTCACCTACGTGCCAACACCAACCCCGTACGTGCCCGTAAAGACCGCAAAGCACGCCTTGACCTGGCTGACTTTGGCCTATCAGAGGCTGATTTGGATACGGTATTCAATGTAGGTGATGTAATCGGTATAGGCCCGGCCACGCTGCGCGATATCGAAGCTGCCCTAAAGAAAATTTACTCGGGAGCCATCGGTTTTGAGTACATGTATATCCGTGATGCGGAAGTGCTGGAGTGGTTTAAGGAGAAAGTAGAGAAAGACTCGCTTAACTTTAACCCGTCACTAGACTTCAAAAAACGCATTCTTTCCAAGCTGAACGAAGCGGTAGTATTTGAGAACTTCCTGCACACAAAATTCTTAGGACAGAAGCGCTTCTCGCTGGAAGGTGGCGAAACCACTATACCTGCGCTGGATGCTATCATCGACAAAGGCTCTGAGCTAGGTGTTGAAGAGGTAGTGATAGGTATGGCACACCGTGGCCGCCTGAACGTGCTGGCTAACATCATGGGCAAAACCTATGAGCAGATCTTCACAGAGTTTGAAGGTACAGCTGTTCCGGATTTAACAATGGGTGACGGTGACGTGAAGTACCACATGGGCTTCTCGTCTGAAGTGGTAACCCCATCAGGCAACAAAGTAAACCTAAAGCTTGCTCCGAACCCATCGCACTTAGAGGCGGTAAACCCGGTAGTAGAAGGCTTCATACGTGCCAAGATCGACACGTTATATAACAAGGACGCTGATAAGATCCTTCCGATCCTGATTCATGGTGATGCTGCCGTAGCAGGCCAGGGCATTGTGTACGAAGTGACACAGATGGCTAACCTGGAAGGCTACAACACAGGTGGTACGATTCACTTTGTGATCAACAACCAGGTTGGCTTCACAACTGACTTCGAAGATGCCCGCTCTTCTATCTATAGCACAGACGTTGCCAAGGTAATTGATGCGCCAGTGCTGCACGTAAACGGTGACGATCCAGAGGCAGTGGTATTTGCGATGCGTTTTGCCATGGAGTACCGCCAGAAGGTGAACAACGATATCTTTATTGATATGGTGTGCTACCGCCGCCATGGCCACAACGAGTCTGATGAGCCGAAATTTACGCAGCCACAGCTTTACAACCTTATTTCGAAGCATGCTAACCCACGCGAAGTATACAACAAGCAGTTGATTACCCGTGGCGATATTGATGCGAACCTGGCGAAAAGTATGGACAAGGAGTTCCGCAAAATGCTGCAGGACCGCCTGGACATGGTAAAGCAAAAGCCTCTGCCATACAACTACCAGCAAATGGAGAAGGAGTGGCAGGAACTGCGTCGCTCTAAGCCAGAAGACTTTAACCAATCTCCGGAAACAGGTGTTTCTGCTGATGTGATCGAAGCAGTTGGCCAGGCATTAACTACCCTGCCACAAGGCTTTAAACCACTGAAGCAGATCGAGAAGCTGATCAAAGAGCGTAAAGAGATGTTCTTTGAGACAAAGCAACTGAACTGGGCAGCCGGTGAATTGCTTGCCTACGGTTCTATCCTGTTAGATGGCAGAATCGTTCGTTTCTCAGGTCAGGACGTACAGCGCGGTACTTTCTCGCATCGCCATGCCGTACTGCACGATGCCGTTACAAGTGCTCCCTACAACAACCTGAACCACATGCGCGAAGGCCAGGGCTCATTTGAGATCTACAACTCTCTGCTTTCTGAGTATGGTGTGCTAGGCTTCGAGTTTGGCTATGCCATGGCTAACCCCAATGCGCTGGTTATCTGGGAAGCACAGTTCGGTGACTTTGCCAACGGTGCGCAGGTAATGATTGATCAGTTCATTACCGCTACAGAGTCTAAGTGGCAGCGTATGAATGGTATAGTGATGTTGTTGCCGCACGGCTACGAAGGTCAGGGTCCAGAGCACTCGAATGCGCGTCCTGAACGTTTCCTGCAGTTAGCTGCTGAGAACAACATCTTTGTAACGATGCTCACAACGCCAGCTAACCTGTTCCACTTTATGCGTCGGCAGTTGGCATTGCCTTTCCGCAAGCCTGCTATAAACATGTCGCCTAAATCACTGTTGCGTAATCCTAATGTGGTTTCTCCGGTAGAGGACTTTACTTCAGGAGGCTTCAAAGAAGTGATTGGTGATGACTATGCACCAGCTAAGTCGGTAAAGAAAGTATTGCTGTGCTCAGGCAAAGTATACTTCGATCTACTGGAAGAGCAGCAGAACAACAAGCGCAAGGATGTCGCCATTATCCGTATGGAGCAGTTGGCGCCATTCCCGAAAGTGCAGTTGGAAGCTGAGCTGAGCAAGTATAAAAACGCTAAAATTTACTGGGTACAGGAAGAGCCTGAGAACATGGGTGGCTGGACGTACATCCTACGCCTGATGCGCAGCCAGGTAGAAGACGTAGTGGCTCGTAAAGCCAGTGCATCACCTGCTACAGGTTACAACAAGGTGCACGTAAAAGAGCAGCAAGACCTGGTGCAAAGAGCGTTTGCCATTTAGAATTAAGAATTAGGAATTAAAAATTAAAAATGTGAAAGAGGAGAATGTATTACTTACCAAAAGTTATGCTTTCGCCATTCGCATTGTTAATTTGTACAGGTTCCTTTATCAAGAGAAAAAAGACACAGTTATATTAAAGCAGATTCTTCGCAGCGGCACTTCTATAGGTGCTAATGCGGAGGAGGCTGCAGGTGCTCAAAGTAGGAAAGATTTTATCTCTAAGCTTTCTATTGTTTATAAAGGGGCCAGAGAAACAAATTACTGGCTGAGGCTGCTTAGAGATACACAATCTGTAAGCAACTCAGAGCAGGCAGCTTAGTTGCTTACAGATTGTGAGGAACTGCTAAAGATTTCGGGATCGATTC
>NZ_JBHTLD010000282.1:0-5167 GCF_042678745.1 Pontibacter rugosus
CTATTTTGTTTTTGAAATCTTCGTAAGCAAGCGCAATTCCTTCTCTTAAACTTGTAGAATACTTGAAACCTAAGCTGTTAAGCTTCGAAACATCCATCAATTTTCTAGGAGTTCCATCCGGTTTAGAGGTATCAAACTCCAAATCTCCTTCAAATTCTGTTATCTCTTTTACCAGCAAAGCTAGCTCTTTGATAGAAATATCCTCTCCTGTACCTACATTTACCAGCTCCTTCTCATTATAGTTTTCCATCAGGAAGTAACAAGCATCAGCAAGGTCATCAGCAAACAGGAACTCACGCTTCGGGCTACCTGTACCCCAAACTGTAACAGAAGCATCACCGTTTTCCTTGGCCTCATGAAACTTTCGGATTAGAGCAGGAAGAACATGAGAGTTTTGCAGGTCATAGTTGTCGTTATAACCATATAAATTAGTTGGCATAACGCTGATAAAATTACAGCCATACTGGTCTCTATAAGCTTCGCATAGCTTTATACCTGCTATTTTTGCTATAGCATATGGCTCATTGGTTGGTTCCAACTCACCTGTTAGCAAATAGTCTTCTTTAAGAGGCTGCGGTGCCAGTTTCGGGTAGATGCAGGAAGAGCCTAAAAACATCAGCTTCTCAACACCAGTTTTATAGGCTGCATGAATGATGTTTGCCTCAATCATCAGGTTATCATAGAGAAATTCTGCTCTATAGATATTATTAGCCTGAATACCACCCACTTTGGCAGCTGCCAGAAAAACATACTCAGGTTTTTCTTGTTCAAAAAAGTCCTGTACCGCTAGTTGGTTTCGCAAATCTAATTCGCTTGATCTGCGTGTGATAATATTAGTAAAGCCTGCTGCCTCTAATTTCCGGACAATGGCAGAGCCAACCATACCTCTATGGCCAGCTATATAAACTTTAGAATTTTGATGCATAAACTATTTTGAAGTCAGTTTAGTGGAATACGCTACAGTATTCGTTTCCACCACGGCTTTGTTTCATTATCTTCTGCATAATATCCGTAGCCATAGCCATAACCGTAGCCATAGCCATACCTAAGCTTCTTGTAATCAACATCATTGAACAATACAGCCGTGTTTTTTATTTTACCAGACTCTATTTGCAACTGAATGTTTATGAGGAAATCTTTGATAGTATAATCTTGGCGAACCATGAACACATTAGCGTTTGAAATCTGCATCAGTTCAAGTCCGTCAGATAGTAAGCCAACTGGAGGTGTATCAATCACAATATAATCATAGCGATTTTTAAGCTCTACAATCAAATCTGTCATTCGCTTGCTCAAAAGCAACTCAGATGGATTTGGGGGAATGTCACCAGAAGGCAATACATGTAGGTTTTCCTGAATAGTGGTGCACAACACATCCTCAAGACTAGTATAGCCTGCCAAATAATTACTAAGACCGTTGCTGCTATTCACCCCAAGGTCAGAGTTATTATTTGGTTTACGCATGTCTGCATTTACCAGTAATGTTCTCTCCCCAGAAATAGAGATAATATAAGCCAGGTTTTTAGCCGAGAAGGTCTTCCCTTCGCCGCTGATTGAAGACGTAATTACAATAATTTTACCTTCTTCAGGATTTCCTTCATCCATACTTGTCATATAGCGAAGATTAGAACGAACTGTTCTAAATGCCTCTGCCATAGCTGATTTAGGGCTAAGGTTAGCTATCAAATTATCATCTTTAGTATTATGACCTACCATTCCTAAAAGAGGCAGTGAAGTATATTTAGCTATATCCTCTACAGTATGGATTTTATTATTCATCAACTCCTTTATAAACACAAAAGCAAGTGGTAAACCTAAACCAAGCATGAGGGCAATGCCGTAATTCTGTAAAGTTTTAGGAGCGATTTGATTATTTACTGATGCCTCTCGAAGTATAGTTATATCAGAAGTGTTGGCTGCCTTCGCTATACCAGCTTCAGCACGCTTCTCCATCAACAACACATATAAGTTTTCACTTAAATTGTAAAGGCGTTGAATGTTAATTAATTCTCTTTGGGATGAGGGTAATTTCCTCAACTCAGCAGCCGCAACACTAATGCGTTGGTTAAGATTTCGCTGCGTTAATTCATTCGCAGATTTCAAGCTACTCAAGTTCTCTCGCAAAGAGGCTCTTACCTCGTTTAGCTGCTGTCTTTTAAGTTGGAGAGCTGGGTTGTTCTGACCTGGATTGTTTGCTGCTACATTGAGTTCGTTTTGCAAAGTAATCAGCTGCGAAACGAGTGTATTAAGAATTGGATCTGAAATACCAAGTGTTGCAGGCGCCTGGATCTGCTCATTAGAATTTTCTGTGCTTAAGTAGTTTGATAAGTAATCGTAATACCTCGATGTCATCAACAACTCAGCTTTGCTTTGTTCAAGCGTCTGAATCTCACCCGCTATTCTACTGCCTTCTGCACCTAAATCAACAGCGGCGTTACGCTCTTTAAACTCCTCTAACCTAGATTCTATAAAAGATAAGGAATCGCTAATTTGCTGCAGCTGAACATCAATGAAATCTAATGTATTATTAGCATCTGCATTTTTGATAGCCAGGTTATTTAACCTATACGTCTCCATGTGAGCATTTAGATAGTCCACGTCCTTTTTAGGAGTTGACCCTATCAAAGTCAGGTTCAACGCTGATGCATCTCCTCCGTAAGGCGCTACTGATAAAGCTGATGCATACTTCTTGGCTAGATCATTGAGTTCATTGAGTTCGAAGAAAATTTCATTTCCCTGAAAAGACTCTTCTTTCAAAAGGGTGATTGAGAAATTAAAGTCGTTGATTTTATATGACTCTCCAAATGCAAAAGACTTTCCGTTTAATGCTGTACTCCAATTTGCATTTTCAGTATTCAATGCATAGTTGTCAGTGTCAATCAGTTTGACATTAAACCTCAAATTATAAGGGATATTAGTTGAAGTCGAATCAAACTCTACTCTGATGGGTGAATCTCCTTGGTAAGCCTCCAATAATTTGACATTCCCTTGTATGTAGTAGCTAACCTGAAAATCCAACTTAGCTAATGTCTTATAAGCTAAAGTCTTTGTCTTCAGAAGTATAGATTCGTTTGTTAAGCCTTGAGTACCTTTATAAAGTTCATTACCATATAGTAAAGCTGCAGCTGAAGTACCACCAGCCGCATTGCCAGATACTAATACAGATGAAGTTATCTCATATTTAGGTATAGTGTATCTATTAATTAAATATGCAGCCGTAAGAGCGATTATGGAGCCAAGTACAAAAAGGTACCATTTAGAAATAGCAGAATTTAATACTGCTTTAAAATCAATAAAGCTAGTTTCTTCAGAGTTTAATTTTGTTTCCAAAATATAAAATTAACGTGAAAGTCTACTAAACAAAATAACAACAGAAGCAATAATACCAAATCCTAAAGAGAAAGTACCAAGCACGTTTTCGCGTATAAACTTAGCTGGAAGTGGATCAACTACAATCATATCATCAGGTTGTAGATAAAAATTGCTCATTGCAATCGTATTATCATTTAACAAGCTAAAATTATATAGCTTTGCCTGGCCTCCTTCGTATCTTATCAGTCGGATCCTGCCTCGATTAGCGTAATCAGAAAACCCTCCTGCAGATGCAACTGCTTCCATTAGATTTATTTGATCCTGGTATGTTATGAATTGACCTTGAGCACGTACCTCTCCTACTATAGTATATCGAAATGTAAGTAGTCTCAGATTTACTGTAGGATTCGCTAAGAAAGGCATCAAGGCCTCTGCAACCCTTAGACGAGCTTCTGGCATAGTTAAACCTGCAAGCTGAATTTGCCCTACAACCGGTAAATTTATATTCCCAGCAGCATCAATTGTATAGCCGCTTAAAACAGGATCATTTGAACCTGCCACTACTGCCGGTGAATTAAGGAAATTATATTCTGCTGGTGTTGTTGTTTGCACGAGCAGTGAAAGAACGTCACCAGCTCTTAAAGCATAAACTTTTTGCTTTAAATCAAAGGTTTTCAGGAGTTCGTCTGCATTACCTTGATTTTTAACTTCTGGGTTTTCTTGCAGCAATATTAGCTTTTTTTGAGGAACGCAGGAAGAGAATAACACTAATCCCAGTAGAATCCTCCACGCTATAAAGGTGTTACGCATTGTTATGTTTTCCTTATCTTTAAAGGTCGAATGATAGCTTATGTGAATGCCGCAAGTAATTTTCAAATGGTGAAATTAGAAAAATATTGCGTGAGTAAGTATTTTTTGAAGTAATAAAATTTATTAGAGCAGATCAAAACTGTACTTGCAAACCATTAGACAGAGTATAAACGAAATTTGTTATGGGAACAATTGGTTCATCTTCATAGGTGCAGGTAAAGTTTACTTTAAAAGTTAACCTGTTATTTAACTTAAACTGCAACGAAACATCCCCACTAACTCTGTTACGCCATTTTTCTATACTATCAGCATATCCTACCTGATAATAAGTGATTCCATCCACAGTAACATTAGCATTAAGTTTAGCTCTCATGCTAAGGTAGTTCGTGGATTTTATTAAATCGGAAACTATAATTTGGCTCTCTTCATCTGGTTCCTCCCACTCTTCATGCTCCTGCATTAAGCCCGAACCAAGATAAATTCCACTACTTTCTGCTTTAAGCAACCTAAATCGCAATCCTCCTCCAGCTAAAGTCCGCAGTTCCAGCCCCCGTGCCTTATCAGCTTGCAGTTGCGTGAATAATTCATAAGATAAACGCTTTTTTCGCTCAAAATTAGCTCTGAAGTGAGAATACCCTGTACTTGCTACAGTATTACGGAGCTCTTTGGAATCATAGTTAACGAGTAGGTAATTGTAGTAGTTTAATAACAAATAACTATGCCTTGCTGATATATATGCCACATCTCCATTCATAGTAAACTGAAGGTAGTTATTAGGATTATCTTTTCCGGCATTTCTGTTAAACATAGAAAAACTCATTCCTGCCTTCCCGGTAAAATAATTAGCGGAATCTCTGTCTACCCTTGCTCGCTCTACATTTAAGATTTGCGCGTGGGAAACAGCTGAAAATAACAATAACAGGCCTGTAAAGTATATGATAGTACGTTTAGATGCCTTAAAGTGCATGGGTGGTGAATTTGATGTAAAAACCCTAAAACTATTTCAATATTTAGGTCTTCTTATTAAGAAAGTAAAAGCTGAGCC
>NZ_JBHTLD010000283.1:0-5143 GCF_042678745.1 Pontibacter rugosus
CTTCCAACTTGGGCAGCACCTGTTGCCCCGGCTGCGCATGTACATTTCCATCATATCCACCATTCCTCGTAAGAGGAATCACTACAACTATATTGCCCCCGCTGGGCGTTGGCCCAATTTATACTTCGCTGAGAGCTAAGTGTAACATCATTTCCTTTTTTTTGATATTTTCATCTTATACAATACGTATGCTTCGATTAGCAATACAGAAATCCGGCAGGTTGAGCGAAGACTCCCTGAACCTGATTCGTGAATGTGGTATTTCCTTTATCAGCAGTTCTTTAAAATTAAAAACCGAGTGCACTAACTTTCCGCTCGAGATCTTATTTCTACGCGACGATGACATTCCGGGCTATGTGGCTGATGGTGTAGCTGATATAGGTATAGTGGGCGAAAATGTACTTGTAGAAGAAGGCAAGCAGGAGCTCACCGTTGAAAAACTAGGGTTTTCAAAATGCCGTCTGTCGTTAGCTGTTCCTAAAAGCGTTGAGTATAACTCTATTCAAGACTTAAACGGCAAAAACATTGCTACATCCTATCCAAACCTGTTGCAGGCATACTTGCAAGAGCAGGGTGTGCAGGCACATATTCATACTATAAGCGGCTCGGTAGAGATCGCGCCGAGTATAGGCTTGGCAGAAGCTATCTGTGATATCGTAAGCTCAGGCAGTACACTTATTAGCAACGGACTGAAAGAGGTGGAACGGGTATTTAAGTCTGAGGCTGCTTTGATTGCAACAAAAGACCTTTCGCAGGAGAAGCGTGAGATACTGGAAAAGCTATTGTTCAGAATCCATGCGGTGCAGCGCGCCCGTAAGGCCAAGTATATTCTCTTGAACGCTCCAAATGATAAAATAGAAGAAATCAGTGATCTTTTGCCAAGTGTGAAGGCGCCAACGGTACTGCCACTGGCTGAAGAAGGCTGGAGCTCTTTACACTCCGTTGTAAATGAAGATGATTTCTGGGAGATCATTGAGAAGATTAAGGATGCGGGAGCACAGGGTATTCTTGTGGTGCCAATTGAAAAAATGATTATCTAGCGCCATGCTGAAAATACTTAATCCGGCTAAGGATACATGGGCTGAGCTGGTAAAGCGGCCTACAAAAAACCTGGAAGAACTGGAGCCGGGCATACAGGCAACTTTTGACCTGGTAAAGGAGCAGGGGGATGATGCGCTCCTGCAGTTAGCTGAAAAGTTTGATGGGGTACAGCTACAAAGTCTTTTGGTAACAGAGCAGGAAATTGCTGCTGCTGAGCTTAAGGTGCCACAAGAGCTGAAAGAGGCTATATTGCAAGCTTACAGTAATATACAGTTATTTCATACCCAGCAGGCAGAGCCGGTGAAGCAGGTAGAGACTATGCTCGGCGTTACCTGCTGGCGCAAAAGCATTCCGATTGAAAAGGTGGGCCTTTACATTCCGGGTGGCACAGCTCCACTTTTCTCTACCTTGCTGATGCTGGGAGTGCCTGCGCGTATAGCTGGCTGCAAAGAGCTGGTACTCTGTACGCCTCCATCCAAAGACGGAAACATTCACCCTGCCATACTTTATACGGCATCTTTACTTGGGGTAACGCGCATCATCAAAGCAGGTGGCGCTCAGGCTATAGCGGCTATGGCTTTTGGTACGGAGAGTGTACCGGCAGTCTATAAGATTTTTGGCCCAGGCAACCAATATGTAACCGTGGCAAAGCAGCTGGTAAGCAAAGCCGGTGTCGCCATCGATTTGCCTGCTGGTCCGTCAGAAGTATTGGTGATGGCAGATGAAACGGCAAACCCTGCTTTTGTGGCCGCTGATCTGCTTTCACAGGCAGAGCACGGCGCAGACTCGCAGGTGGTGCTGTTAACAACTTCTGAAAATGTATTGCAAAAAGTAGAGCAGGAGTTGCAGGCACAGCTTGAAGTGTTGCCTCGTAAGGAATTTGCAGCGAAGGCTTTAAGCAACAGTCTTGGTGTTGTGCTGCAGAGCCTGGATGAAATGCTTGATTTCTCTAATTTATATGCACCGGAGCACCTTATACTTTCTGTGTCTAACTTCGAAGAGTTTCTGGATGGGATAACCAACGCGGGTTCTGTTTTCCTGGGTCACTTCACCCCGGAGGCTGCTGGAGATTATGCTTCAGGTACAAACCATACTTTGCCTACCAATGGGTATGCCCGCGCCTATAGTGGAGTATCTCTGGATAGTTTTGTCAAGAAAGTCACTTTCCAGTACATCACCCGCGAAGGGCTGCAGAACATCGGCAAAACCATTGAAACAATGGCCGAGGCCGAAGGGTTGGAAGCTCACAAAAATGCCGTAAGTATACGCCTTAAAGAACTGGACCGTGTTTAACCTGAACGATATTATCCGTCCGAACGTGCTGAAGATGAAAGCTTATTCATCGGCCCGTGACGAGTTTAAAGGAGCTGCCAGCGTGTTTCTGGACGCCAACGAAAATAGCCTCGGCAGTTTGGCCGGAGAAAACTATAACCGTTACCCTGACCCACAACAGAAAAAGCTAAAGCAGCGGATTGCGGAGATAAAAGGAGTAAAGCCGGAGCAAATCTTTCTAGGCAACGGCTCTGACGAAGCCATCGATTTGCTGTTTCGGATGGTGTGCCGCCCAGGCCATGACAGTATGCTGCACCTGCCGCCAACCTATGGCATGTATGAAGTGTCGGCTAATCTGAATGAGGTGGAAATGCAGGCGGTACAGCTAACGGCGGATTTCCAGATTCCGGTGGAGGAGGTGCTGCTAAGTATAAAGCCTGAAACGAAGCTTATATTCATCTGCTCGCCCAACAACCCAACGGGTAACCTGATAGAGCCGGAAAGTATAGAGGATATTCTGCTCGGTTTTAAAGGACTTGTAGTGGTAGATGAAGCATATATTGACTTTTCTGCCCAACCAAGCTGGACAACCCGGCTGCAGGAATTCTCGAACCTGGTGGTGCTACAGACTTTCTCTAAAGCCTGGGGAATGGCCGCTTTGCGTTTAGGCCTTGCCTTTGCATCCGAAGAGGTTATTGCTGTCATGAACAAAATAAAGCCGCCTTACAACATTAACCAAGCCACGCAAGTGCTGGCTCAGCAGGCATTGGAGCGCGAAGAGGCGCTGCGCGATATGGTGGAAGAGACAGTGCAAGAGCGTGAATTGCTGCTTCATGCACTGCCAAGTTTGCCAACTGTAGAACATGTTTATCCTTCTGATGCCAATTTTATACTTGTTAAAGTAAAAGATGCGAATGGTCTTTATAACTATTTATTAGATAAAGGTATAGTAGTTAGGAATAGATCAAGTTTGGCAGGTTGCGAAGGTTGTTTGCGTATTTCTATAGGCACACTAGAAGAGAACCAGAAGCTTTTGCAGGCAATAGCTGAGTTTGGGACAAAAGATTAAAGACACAGGACACAAGACAATTAAATATCATAAGGAAAGTCTTATGGCTAACGTCTTGTGACTAATTTTAAACACATGAAAAAAGCACTTTTTATAGATCGTGACGGCACCATACTGGAAGAGCCGAAAACCGATTTCCAGGTAGACTCTTTGGAGAAATTTGCCTTTATACCTAAATCTATCAGCAACATGGCCCGCATCTTTAAAGAGCTGGATTATGAGTTTGTGATGGTGACGAACCAGGATGGCTTGGGGACAGCTTCTTACCCGGAGGATACTTTTTGGCCTTACCAGAATAAAATGCTGGAGGTGCTGGAGTCGGAGGGAATTACATTTGATGACATCCTGATAGACCGTAGCTTTGAGCACGAGGGGCTGGAAACACGCAAACCAGGTATAGGTATGATGAAAAAGTACCTTACCGGCGAGTATGATCTGGCAAACAGCTTCGTGATCGGCGATCGCCTTACGGATGTGAAACTGGCGCAGAATTTAGGAGCCAAAGCGATCTTTATAGGGGAGACTCAGGCCGAGGGAGCAGCCTTAAGCACCACCGATTGGGATGCTATTTATACTTTCCTGAAGGGGCAACGCACTTCCCGTACTGCCAGTATTCGCCGCAGCACCTCTGAGACAGACATTCAGGTAGATCTGAACCTGGATGGCAGCGGTAAAATGAGCATCAAAACCGGCCTTGGCTTTTTCGATCACATGCTGGAGCAGGTAGCCAAACATGCCAAGATAGACCTTGCCATACAGGTTAAAGGCGATTTGCACATAGATGAGCATCATACCATAGAAGACACAGGCCTTGCCCTAGGAGAGGCTTTTCTGGAGGCTTTAGGCGATAAGCGTGGTATCAGCCGCTACGGCTTTTTTATACTTCCGATGGATGAAACGCTGGCACAGGTAGCCATCGACTTCAGCGGCAGGCCCTGGGCAGTGTGGGAGGCGGAGTATGAACGAGAGAAAGTGGGTGACATGCCGACAGAAATGTTCTTCCACTTCTTCAAGTCATTTTCTGATACCGCTAAGGCCAATATCAATGTGAAGGTAGAAGGACAGAATGAGCATCATAAAATTGAAGCTACCTTTAAGGCCTTTGCCCGAGCTATCCGTATGGCAGTAGAAAGAGATTTGAATGATGACGCTATTCCTAGCACCAAAGGAATTTTGTAAGTAGCATCAACAGCTATAAATCAAAAGAGAGCGACAAACATGTCGCTCTCTTTTGATTTATAGCTTATTCTTTAGTTTATTCTGAGCCAATCCATTGCTGCTTCTATTGAATCAAATGTTTCAACGTGTTCACTATCATCCATGTGTCGCAACGATTTATCTGTAGAGAGACGGCTAAGCGTGCTGGGGGAATAAACCCATGCAAAACAGGTCATGCCGGCTTTACGCATACGTGGCATCCAGTCTTCACCTACCCATTTGGATGCACCTGACCATATACCTTCTACATTCGTGTTATCGTTTAGGATTCTAAAACACTGTCTTTCCTCCATCAACTGAAGGATTTTCTCACATCCGGCTGTTACAGTATCGAAGTTAACATAGCCGCGCCAGTTAACATAGATCCATTCATCGTCATGGTTGTGTTCTATTACAATATAGGTTTCTCTGTAAAGAAGTTCGTTACGAGATACTTTCATATTACTAATCTATTGGAGCAGTAGACGCAAATTTAAACAGACATGACTCCTTAAAACAAGCCAAAGACGCTATTTAAAAAAATATCTTCTGTTGTAATGATAT
>NZ_JBHTLD010000284.1:0-5135 GCF_042678745.1 Pontibacter rugosus
GTTGCAGCCTCCATACATAGGGTTTTCTATATATATAATACAAAAATATTTTCCCCCATTATACAGTATAGCACATATCACAGAAGTACTTAAGCTAATTTTAGTTTGTTCAAAATTATTCTAGAAAAGATCCAGTAGCAGGAAGTTGTTAAGGTAGTTTGCTTAGACCTTGATTACATTTCGTATTTGCAAGCGAAAGCTGAATGAGAAGGGTTCTGGCAAAGCGGTTTTAGAGCTTCATAGCAGCGCTATGGGGCGAGAAAAGCGTGAAGCCAGGTTCCGTTACAGGCAGCTTACAGCGCAAAGCATGAATCTTAAACATGCTCTTAGTTAAGGTATATCTCATAAAGCTTGACCACGTACACGTAAAATTGAACCGAACAGCAAAAAACAGAAAACTATGCAGCAAGAACATCAGCACCTTTGGTGGCAATCAGGAATTATCTATCAAATTTACCCTCGCTCTTTTCAAGATTCTAACAATGATGGTGTTGGTGATTTAAAAGGTATTAAGACACGACTTGACTACCTGAAGTGGCTTGGAGTGGAAGCCATCTGGATTTCTCCGATATTTCCTTCACCAATGGCTGATTACGGTTATGATATTGCGGACTATTGTGGTATACACCCCCTTTTTGGTAGCATGGAGGACTTTGATGAACTGCTGGAGGAAGTGCACAAGAGAGACATGAAACTAATTCTGGACCTGGTACCAAACCACACTTCTAACGAACACCCCTGGTTTCTGGAGTCACGGTCCTCACGCGATAACCCAAAAAGGGATTGGTACATTTGGCAGGATCCTGCCGAAGATGGTAAAGAGCCTAATAACTGGCTTAGCGTTTTTGGGGGAAGTGCCTGGGAGTGGGATGAAAAGACTCAGCAGTATTATTACCATGCCTTCCTGAAAGAGCAACCAGATCTTAACTGGCGTAATCCTGAGGTGCAGGAAGCGATGTTTAACATTATGCGCTTTTGGTTGGACAAAGGTATAGATGGTTTTAGGGTAGATGTGATGTGGCACATGATAAAGGACAAGCAGCTACGCAACAACCCTGAAAATACTGATTACAAAACGCACCAGGCTACTTATGAGCAACTGATACCTGCTTACTCCACTGACCAGCCTGAAGTTCACAAGGTAGTGGCAAAAATGCGTGCGGTGATGGATGAGTACGAGGAACGTGTCATGATAGGCGAGATCTACCTGCCAATAGATAAACTTGTTACGTACTATGGCAAGGAAAGTAAAGAAGCTCACCTGCCTTTCAACTTTATGCTTGTTACCTCAGATTGGGAAGCCCGCAGCTTAGGCTCACATATAGATGAGTACGAAGGCGCGATACCAGAAGATGGATGGCCAAACTGGGTAATTGGCAACCACGACCAGCCACGCATAACCAGCAGACTTGGCCTATCACAGGCAAAAGTAGCAGCCATGCTTCTGCTGACTTTAAAAGGAACTCCTACTTTATACTATGGGGATGAACTGGGTATGCGCGATGTTCCTATTCCTCCCGATGAAGTACAGGACCCACAAGGCCTGAATATGCCGGACAAAGACTTGAGCAGAGACCCTGCCCGAACTCCGATGCAATGGGACAAAAGTGAAAACGCTGGCTTTACAGAGGCTAAGCCGTGGCTTCGCCTGCCTTATGATTACAAACGAGTTAACGTAGAAGTACAGCAGCAAGAACCTTATTCAATGCTATCGTTTTACAAACGATTAATTCAGTTACGACAGCAGGAGCCAGCTTTACACATAGGAGACTATGCTCCAGTACACGCTCATGCTTCATTGCTATCTTTTACCAGAAAGTATGAAAACAAGGAATTTTTAGTGCTGCTAAACCTGTCGCATAAACCTTGCATTTTAAAATCTGATAAGCACAGCTACAAAGGAAATATAGTTTTAGCTACCGATCTTGATCGGGAGGGTGACACAGTAGAAGGCAATATCACCCTTTATGGAGATGAGGGAATACTTGTAGAATTAAACTCCTAAGTATGGCTTTATACTTAGGAGTTGCCTGTATAAGCCAATAACTATAGAAAATAAACAGCCCCAGGTAGTACAAAACTACATGGGGCTGTTATATTTTATTGTCTTGCTTTGTTAATCGCTAAGCTTTGCCTCCAACTCTTCAGCTTCCAGCATTAGCGCCTCCCACTCCTGCTGCTTCTTATCTAAATCAGCTTTTACCGTATCAAAAGCCTGTGTAGCTTCCTGCAGCTTAGCCACATCACTGAAGATCGCCGGATCAGCCAAGTGCTTTTCCTGAGATGCCAGTTTCTGCTCCAACCGCTCTATGGCTTTCTCTACTTCACTCACCTGCTTGTTTAGTTGCTTTAGTTGGTTTGATAGTTGGGTATACTCGCTTTTCTCACGCACCTGCTTCACCTCTTTGGCAGCCGGGGCACTAACTATTTCTTTTTTAGCTTCTTTCTCACGCTTTTCCTGCCACTGCTCATATTCATGATAGGTGCCTGGATACTGTTTTAGCTCATGGTCTTCTATATACCAGATTTTTGTAGCCACATTCTCTACAAAGTAACGGTCGTGCGAGATCACTACAAAAGTACCCTCATATTGCTCTAACGCCTGTATAAGGATGTTGACTGATTGCATGTCCAGGTGGTTGGTCGGTTCATCGAGCATAAGGAAATTGGCCTCTGAGATCAATGTTTTGGCTAAGGCTACACGGCTTTTCTCACCTCCGGAAAGAACTTTTATCTTCTTATAAACTTCATCGCCAGTAAAAAGGAAAGAGCCCAGAATAGTTCTTAACTCCATTTCACTTTTCTTAGAGCCAGCCTGCTGCAACTCCGACAGCATGTCGTTTTCTACGTTCAGCGACTCGAGCTGATGCTGCGCATAAAAAGCGAGAATTACATTATGCCCTAATTCCCTGTTTCCTTGAATAGGTTCGGTACCGGCAATAATGCGCAGCAGCGTTGACTTACCTTTACCGTTCGCACCAATCAGGGCAATTTTGTCGCCACGCTCAATATGAACATTGGTATTCTGAAAGATAACCTTGTCTCCGTAGCTTTTGCTCATATGCTCCAGTCGCAGAATATGCCTGCCGGGATGGATGTTGAACTTAAAACTGAAATTAACTTTTGCTGCATCTGGCGCCACTTCTTCAATACGGTCCATTTTATCCAGCATTTTCTGGCGACTTTGCGCCTGCTTCGCCTTAGTTGCCTTTGCCTTAAAACGCTCTATAAACCGTTCTGCCTGTTTTATCTGCGCCTGCTGGTTTTCAAAAGCGCCCTGCTGTATTTCGTTACGTAAGGCTTTTTCTTCCAGGTAAAAGGTATAATTACCAGCATACACATTCAGTTTTGCGCCTGATACCTCTACAATCATATTAGTCGTACGGTCCAGGAACTCCCTGTCATGCGACACGATTACGACAGAACCTTCGAAGCGATCCAAGTATGCTTCCAGCCATTTGATAGATGGTAAGTCCAGGTGGTTGGTAGGCTCATCCAGCAGCAGGAGCGATGGTTTCTGCAATAATATCTTGGCCAGCATAACGCGCATACGCCATCCACCTGAAAAGGAGGCAAGTGGTTGCTGCAGTTCATCCGTAGTGAAACCCAATCCCTCTAAAATGGCTTCCGCTTCCGCTTGCATAGTATAGCCCCCTAAAGCCTCGAAACGCTCTTGTAAGGAAGCCAGTTTATCTACAAGATCATCATGAAAGTTGTTCTCGAACTCCAGCAGCACCTTGTCTATCTCCTTTTGCAGAAAAATAGCCTCTTCAAAGGCCTGCATGGCCACAGAAAGTATACTTTCGTGGGTCTCATAGCTCAGCAGATCCTGGTTCAGGAAGCCTATAGTGGTTTCCTTACTCATTTGAATACTGCCACTGTCTGGCTTGTACTCTCCTACAATCAGGCGTAGCAATGTGGATTTACCAGTACCATTCAAGCCAATAAGGCCGATTTTATCTTTAGGTTTGATATGAAGATTGGCATCCTCGTACATTGGTCGGCTGCCAAAATGGAAATTCAGGTTGTTAATGGAAATCATGTGCTCCTTTATACTTTGAAAGGCAAAGGTACTTATTTTTGAACGTCACATAAAAACATAGCTTCATCATAAATAGTGCATGATGTACTTTAGAAACAACAAGTATGCTTATGACATGAATTAAAGCTTTTACTGAAATGAGTTATAGGCCTCGTTATAAATGATTCAATTCCATACTTCTCTCGCTTTACACTTTTATTTATGTTGCTTGATGTATGCACAAATTGGAAGCAGTATAGAAGCAAGACTTAAACTATAATAGGTATAGCTCGTTAACAAAATTTATGCTTATAACAGCTTTTGAGCCTTTAACACGTTTACTATGATCGCTCTAACCTCACTTTTAGACACTAAATCTTCTGCCCGTGTATCTGAATTAACTGAACACCTTGAGATTAAATTTGGACTTCAAGGAGTTAAAATTACTCCTTACCCGCACATTACACTCATGACAGCCGAAATTCCGGATACAGAAGAGCTAAAGCAATACCTGGAGCAAACTTGCATGGGCCTGCACAATTTAACAGTACGCACAACGGGCATAGGAATTTTTCCAGGTGAAAATCCAGTAGTTTATATTCCTGTTTTAAGAACGCAGGAATTAAATCAGTTTCACTTTCGCCTGCACCGGGATGTAGCAGAAATGAGTAGCGAAATGGGGGTGTTTTATAACCCTAAACTATGGCTGCCACATATTTCATTAGCCTTAGGAGACACCACACCTGAAATTCTTGGACCAGTATTGAGTTTTCTATGCAACTACAATTTTAACTGGGAAATAACACTTGATAACCTGACATTACTTCAAAAGTGCGGTGATTATTATTTAAAAGATGAAGAATTCCGCTTTGGAAGCAGAGCATTGATCTTTTAGTTTTCTGAATTCATTTAAAGCAACAATGCTACTTCTGATTTGGCTTTATATCCATTATAATTTTGAATGCATAGTACAATTTTAATTCCTGCCGTGGCGAATGCACTTTACCTACAACAGTAGGCATGGCCATTCTATATCTTCCTCTAATCTCATTCAATAGCTATTTTGTCGCGTATCGCTTCCACAGAAGCTTTATGTGCAGAATTGGCTATCTCG
>NZ_JBHTLD010000285.1:0-5121 GCF_042678745.1 Pontibacter rugosus
GAAATATAGAATAATTGTTTTATTTGATTTTTTCTTCACTTTCTACCAACTGCTCCAGCTCGTTATACCAAGTCTCCCCATACTTGAGAATAAGCGGCTCTTTCAGGAACTGGTACACACGCACCCCCAGCTCTTGCCCAAAACTACACGCAGCGCTACAAATGCCCCAACGGTCATAGTTTAGCGCTTCAAAGCCATCATACTTCGTAATTCGGATAGGGTAAAGGTGGCAGGATATAGGTTTTTTCCAGCTGATTTTGCCGTCGTAATATGCCTGCTCTATGGCGCATTTCAGCATGTTGTTCTCATCATAGATGGCATAAGCGCACTCACGGTTGCCAATAGTAGGTGTGGAATAATCGCCTTCCCAATCTTTGATATAATGACCTTGCTCCTCTACCGCCTTTAAGCCTGCAGCAGACATATACGGCTTTACGTGCTCATAGCTTTGCTCCAGAATAGCCAATTCGTCTTCCTCAAGGGGTGCACCTAAATCACCTTCTACACAACAAGCACCCTTGCACTTCTCAAGGTTACACACAAAAAACTGGTCGCGCACATCGTCGCTTATTACGGTATTCTGAAGAACTATCATGTCAGCTAATAAACATAAAAATATAGAGATGCGGGAAAGAGAGTCTCGCTGCTACGCATCTCAGACTAAAAGAGAGACAAAGGTAGGCAGAAAATAGTTTACATAGCTTTATGTCAAATAAGGCAAAAAAAAGCCACGGCTCCTTCTCATTTCTGAGAAACCGTGACTCAATTTTTTTTTATTTAACTGCTACTGTTTCTTAGGTGACCCTGCCGCCATAAGGATATTCTGCACATTTTCGTGCTTTGTAAAATCAATGGCAGCCTTACCGGAATTGTCTTTTAACTTCACATCAGCTCCGGCTTGTAAAAGGGCAAGTATAACCTCAAAGTTAGAATCGATTTCGCAGGCCAGCATAAGCGGCGTTTTACCTTCGTTGTTGCGTATACTTGGGTCAGCACCGGTTGCAAGCAGTTTCTGCAGCTCCAGAATGCCAATATGCTGCCCTATCGTAGCCTGAAGCGCCTGCGCTAATGCTGTATTACCATCCTTATCTTTAATATTAGGATTGGCACCATAGGTCATCAAAGTATCCAACAGACTTACCTGCTCATTCTCGTAAAATTCAGTTTTGATGCGGGAGCTGCTTACTACATAATGCAGAGCTGTTTTGCCATTTACATCCTGCGCGTTTACATCTGCTCCTTTGCGCAACAGCATACTGGAAGTTCTCAGTCGTACTTCCGGTTGATGAATAACGCCGTAGTCTTCCAGCAACATAGGTATATATACAGCGTGCATGAGCGGAGTGCGCTTGTACAGATTAGCATCATACTCATCTGGCTCAGCCTGTGTGTTCACATCACCACCCGCCGCTATGGCTCGTTTCAGCATATCCGGGTCGCGGTTTATGGCCCCGATTACAACCTTCTGATCTGGCGTCTGGTTAATGTACAGCAGCTGCTCGTAAGCATTTACGCTTCCTTTGGCAATGGCGCCACGATACAGGTGGCGGGCACTGTCTATTTTCACTTCTCCTAAAGTCCCCTCATCATAGAGCAAGGCCAGCGTATACATGGCTTCGCGCTCACCGGCAGCCACGCCTTTTTTGAGCCAGTAAACTGCTTTTTTATAATCTTTGGCAACGCCTTCTCCATTCAGGTACAGGTTGGCCAGGGAAGCGTATGCCACTGCATCTTTTCCTTCTGCCGCGCGGCGCAGATAGTTATGGGCAAGGCTAAAATCCTGAAGTTCTCCAAAACCGGTATAGTACATACTACCCAAAATGCGGTTACAAAAGGCATCTCCGTCTACAGCTTTCTCCCGAATGGCTATTGCCGCTGTGCGCATATGCTGCAAAAATTCTGTTTTATCATCTTTGGTACGTAGTGTCATCAGCTCTGCCAAACCTAAATGCCCCATCACACTGCCACTATCCAAGGCCATCTGATAATAGCTGCGTGCTGAATCTCGGTTAGCAGAGAAATACTTTTCAGCGTTCAGTACCTGCTTGATGGTATCAATTTGAACAGAATCATACTTCATCTCGCGGTACTGGCGCATTCGGCCCATAAAATAGTAAGCATCCGGGTCCCGCTGTGCGGCAGCTTCTTTAAACTTACGATCTGCTTCTTTATACTTCAGAGATGTATAGAGAGACATGGCTTCATCCATGGCAGGTGTACGCCAGATTCGCTTTAGGCTTGGCTTAGCGGGTGTGGCAGCCGGTTTTACAGCTACAGCGGCTTTAGGTGCAGCTTTAGCTGCAGGCTGCTTGGTCTGAGAAGTGGCCGGTTTCTTTGTGGCGGGCTTAGTTGTTTTGGTTTGCCCCATGCCTGCGTGGCTAATGCTCACCAGCAAAAACAGGAACAGCACCTTTATAGTAGCCGGAAAACGGGTAAGTATAGTTTTAAACATCAGTTTAACTTAATTAGACCTATAGTAATGATGCAAATAAACGCACATCCGGAATCATAACAAAAATGCGACCAAAGCATGCGTTTATAGCAAAGTTAAAGTATTTGTTTGTTAGAGCCCCAGCACTAAACGCTTTGGCTGCAAAAGGTGTTCCTAAGGCAGGCAATTATAACCTACAGCTGCCTTCGCGCAAGTTTATACTTCAGCAGGCAAGGAAAGCGCAGGGGCTATTCTGAAAAAGGAATAGTATTTCGTAAATTGCACAGGTTTAAAGATGCACGCGGAAGAGAAGAAATGGATCATTTAAGTTTATTGAACGAGTCGCAGCGCCAGGCTGTGCTGCATAAAGATGGTGCAGCTATGATTATAGCAGGTGCCGGCTCTGGTAAAACACGAGTGTTAACCTACAGGATTGCGCAGTTGATTGACAGCGGCGTGGACCCTTTTAATATATTGGCACTCACCTTCACCAATAAGGCGGCTAAAGAAATGCGCCACCGTATTGAGAAGGTAATCGGCAACAACGCAAAGAATATATGGATGGGCACGTTCCACTCCGTGTTCTCGCGTATCTTACGTGCCGAGGCAGAAAAAATTGGCTACCCTAAAAGCTTTACTATTTACGACACGGACGACTCTAAAACTCTCATCCGTAATATAGTAAAGGAGCTGAACCTGGATGATAAGCTGTATAAGCCGAATATCGTATTAGGCCGTATTTCATCAGCTAAAAACAAGCTGATCTCGATGCGCCAGTACTTGAACGACGCCTCCATCCAGGCTGATGATGAAGCTGCGATGCGTCCAAAAATCGGGAAGATTTACGAACTGTACCAGAACCGTCTCTTCAAAGCGGGTTCTATGGACTTTGATGATTTGCTGTTCAATACCAATGTGCTGTTTAAAGAGCACCCGGATGCGCTGAACAAATACCAGAACATGTTCCATTACGTTATGGTGGATGAGTATCAGGATACCAACTATTCGCAGTACCTGATTACACGCAAGCTGGCAGCCAAAAACCAAAACATTGTGGTGGTGGGTGATGATGCACAATCTATCTATGCCTTCCGTGGTGCCGATATCCAGAACATCCTGAACTTTGAGCGCGATTACCCGGACCTGCAGGTGTTTAAGCTGGAGCAAAATTACCGCTCTACCAAAAACATCGTGCACGCTGCCAACTCAGTTATTAAGCACAACCAGGCGCAGTTGCGCAAAGATGTATTTACCGATAATGAGGAAGGCACTTTGATTGAAGTAATCAAGGCTAATTCAGATAACGAAGAAGGTAAACTGGTGGCTACCACTATTTTTGAGGATAAGATGAGCAATCATCTCTCCTACGACGACTTCGCTATACTGTACCGTACCAATGCACAGTCCAGGGCAATGGAAGAGGCCCTCCGCCGCATGAACATCAAGTATAAGATCATCGGTGGCCTCTCCTTTTATCAGCGCAAAGAAATAAAAGACTTAATTGCCTACCTGCGTTTGACAGTCAACCCGAACGATGAGCAGGCTTTTCGCCGCGTGATCAATTATCCGAAGCGCGGTATCGGCGAGACAACTGTTCAGAAGCTATTTGTTACCGCCACGGAGATTAACCATAGTGTTTGGGAAGTGGTGATGAATGCTACTGAGTTTTTAGGGAATCGGGCTGGCACCGCCATTGAAAACTTCTCTGTCATGATCCGTGATTTTGCGCGCATTGCACAAAACAACGATGCCTTTGAAGTTGCCAAACACATTGCCAAGCATTCAGGCATTGTAGATGACCTGTACCAGGACAAAACAGTAGAAGGACTTGCCCGCTACGAAAACATACAGGAACTGCTGAATGGTATAAAGGAGTATGTAGATGATCCTGAAAAGGAAGACAAAAGCCTGGATGCCTTCCTGCAGGACATTGCCTTGATTACGGATGCCGACACGAAAGCAGACGATGATGGAGAGTTTGTCACACTTATGACCATACACTCTGCTAAAGGTCTGGAGTTCCCGAATGTATTTATCGTAGGCATGGAAGAAAACCTGTTCCCGAGCCAGATGATGCTGAACTCCCGCGCCGACCTCGAAGAAGAACGCCGCCTGTTTTATGTAGCTATCACGCGAGCTGAGAAAAAATTGTACCTGACATACGCTACCAGCCGTTACCAGTGGGGCAACCTCCGTGCCTGTGAGAAAAGCCGATTTATTGAAGAAATAGACCCGAAGTTTATTAACTTTAAGTATGGCGAGAGCAACTCAGCCGGCAATGTGTTTGATCGAGTGTTGCAGCGCAAGAGCAGTATAGGCAGTCTGGTAACACCGCCGCCACGCAAGCAGACGGCCACAAACTACACCGCCCCTGCCGATTTTAAACCAAGTGATACGGCTGATTTGGCGGCAGGAATGAAAGTAGAACACCCTAAATTCGGATTCGGCGTAGTTAGTAAGATCGATACGCAGGGCAACAGTACCAAAGCCATCATCAACTTTGATGAAGTAGGTGAGAAAACACTGCTGTTAAGTTTTGCCAAACTACGCATACACTGATAATTAGAAATTACGAATTAGAAATTGAGGTATATACCATAAGTATAACACATGCCACTTTCCATGTAGCGCCTATAACTTCTTGCTCAAATTCCGTAATTCATAGTTGCACCTTGTGGATTATTTATCAT
>NZ_JBHTLD010000286.1:0-5048 GCF_042678745.1 Pontibacter rugosus
CTAAATATCCTAGAGCTAATATAATTTCTTTTTGATTTAGAAGCCATGATTGATTTGTATAAACTTGATCGGGTAGTGATGCTGGTAACCATACCCCTAACCCTTTTATCCATGAAGTAGACACACTCTTATGAAAAAATGAGTCGAAATACTGCAAACATAACACCAGAAGCACAGGCAGGTAATAATAGATCTTCCTTACTTTTTGCTCCTGCTCATTCATCACCCTGAACTTATAAATTAGGCTGTCGATTGACAAACGGGTATTAACAGGAAGAAGCAGCAGCATGAAGCTAACACCTATTAGGGCAGCATCAAAGTGATACTTAAGAGATGTTAAGGAGGAAAAGAAGACCAAAACCAATACATAATTTATCAATGCGGCGGCTCTTGTCTTGAAACCAATTAATAGGCCAAACACTAACACTCCCATCCATGCCACCAAAACAAGAGAAAAACTTAACTGTGACTCGACCAAATAAGGAATAGGATCGAAATACAAATGGCGGAAGTAGAATAGCTTGCCTACCTCAACCAATAAAATAACGCTGATGAAGATCCTAAATACGCACAGTCCGAAGCCCGTTACTTTTGTTCGGGCAAAATCTTCGATTCTAAAATAAAAGGGGAGCATAAGATTAAATTCAATCCTGTTTTAAAGTTACTAACGTTAGTAACTTTAAAACAATGCGACAATATACTTATTGTGGCTCATAATACAAACCAAACACATTGTCACTTACCCTTAGCATCCTTCTATGAAAAAAGTACCTACTACCAATATATATCGCTTGCTCTTCTTTCTTTTCACCTTCTGTTTTCTTGATGCGGCACCGGCCTTTGCGCAGTTTAAGATCATGACGTTAGGGAACTCCATCACACAGGGAAATACTGATTTTCCCGGCTACCGCTATCACCTTTGGAAGATGCTCTTGGATGAGGGAATAGATGTTGAACTGGTGGGCTCGCATACAACAAATAACGAAGGCGACCCTGCTGTAAAGGGCACGACTTATAATGGCAAAGTATATACCAACCGTAACGAAGGGCACTGGGGCTGGAGCACAGATGAAGTGCTAAATGGAAGAGACGGACAGGGTAACTTAGCAAGCTGGCTGCAAGGTTATACACCAGATTTTGCACTCATACACTTAGGCACTAACGACATGTTCAAGCAATGCGAAGCAGGAGAATCTCCTGATAAGGCTTGTTATCAGGAAACAATAAATGAGCTAAGGGAAGTCATAAGGCAAATAAGAACCAAGAACCCAGCTGTAACGATTCTCTTAGCACAACTTATTCCGGCTTATGCAAATAAAGTGGGCACCGATGCCGCTTTTAACATTCAAGAACTAAACCGGCGCATACCAGTTTTAGCCAATGAGTTAAATACAGATGATTCGCCTGTTGTGGTTGTGGACCAGTATACTGGTTTTGATCCTTACTTTGACCCAGACAACCCTAGTAATAATAAAGACACCTGGGATGGGGTTCACCCAAACACAAGTGGCGAATTGAAGATGGCCCGCATATGGTATGCTGCGATAGATCCTGCTATTACACCTCAACCCGTAGAACTCTCCTCCTTCAGCGCGCATAGCACCTTAAACGGTTACCCACAGCTAGTATGGACTACAGCAAGCGAAACGGATAACGCTTATTTTGAAGTACAGCGCTCTGAAGATGGTACATCCTTCAAAGCAATAGCACAAGTAAAAGGATCAGGCACTACCGCAACAGCACAGCACTATACTTACACAGACACTACAGCGCCCGCAAGGCAGCTTTACTACAGGCTAAAGCAGGTAGATACAGACGGCACTAGCAGCTACTCTAAAGTAGTGCAGGTTCAGCTACGGGAAAGAAAGCAATCGCTCAAAGTATACCCCACCAGAAGTGGCGGAGCGCCTCATGTTACACTACTCCTTCAGCACAACCTGGCCACAGCAGAGGCCGACATACACATTTACACTTCGGAGGGCAGGCTGGTACATCAACTCGAAAGAGTTAGCAGTTCGGATGGACAACTCAACACCATTATACCTCTAAACAGGCTGCATGGAGCTGGCTTATATTTTGTGCGTGTCACAACAGCAGACAAAGTATACAACTCTGAGTTCATCGTGGAACATTAACTTGTGTATCTTTCCATTTGGTACCATCATAAAAGGGATGCGTTAAAACATCCCTTTTATGATTTTTATGGTTGATTCTGATGCAACGGGTGCTGCTTGCCGCGCTTCAGGTATTTCCTGAACCAGTCGGTGGCTAGCTGTGCCGCCATTTCCAGTGCTCCCGGTTCTTCAAACTTATGGGTTGCGTCTGGCACCAGTTCCACATCATGTATGGTTTGAATCTGGTTCTGAGCCTGAATGTTCATTTCCAGTACAGCTTCGTCTTTGCCACCTACAATTAGTAAGGTAGGCACCTGCAGGTCGGGCAACACAGCATCTGCAAGGTCTGGGCGACCACCGTAGCTAACCACTGCCTGTGCTATTTCAGAACCCTCGGCGGCGGCGGCACCGATGGCTGCGGCAGCTCCGGTATCGGCTCCTATGTAGCCAATGCCAAACTCCGCTGTTCGTGAGTCTTTCTGCACCCAATAAGTAGTTTGGATAAGGCGCTGCGTTAGTTTTGTAATGTCACGTTGCTTTTTAATATCCTGTGCCTCTTCTTCGGTGAGCAGGTCGAACAACAGGGTAGCGAAGCGGGAGCGTTGCAGGTGTTCCGCCACAAAGCGGTTGCTCTCCTGCAGCCTGCCATCGCCTGAGGCATAGGCAAAAATCACCAGCCCAAGTGCATCCTCCGGAATAGCCAGGTCTCCTACAAGTGCCACATCCTCCATATCGATGCGCACGCTTTCGTTAAATTTATAGTTTGTCATAGCTTGGAATTAAAGTTCGGGCAGCCATACAGCTGCATCCTAAGTTACGACCTCATCAAGGCAAAGTTCAGAAAGTATAACACTTGGGCTACTTTACGCCGTATCTTAAACTGAATTAGGAATGATAAACTAGGAATTAGGAATGGGTACAGTAGAGAAGCTATACTTGTGCATCCGTACTGATTGCTCAACCTTTTTCTCATACACGCATTCAAAATTCAGTTATCAAACATTCTTATGCGATACATTTTCCTACTTCTAGCATGCTCGCTGCTGGTTCTTTGCTCCTGCGGAACTGAGAACCAGCAGCAGGACACCTTGGGCAATACCAAGATAGACTCACTGCAGGCGGTGCAGGAGGAGCCTTTGCGCACAAGCTATTCAGAAGAGGCAGACACCGCCATTTTTGCACAAGCCTTCAATCAGTTTTTCAGCGCCATGCAGTCTGGAGACACAGTGGCTTTAAACAACTTTATTGACCCCAAACAAGGTTTTTGGGTGATCGAACAGCCTGGTGCTATGCCAGCTTACACGCATTATAAAGTTATACAGAAAGTACGGCGCAAGTATCAGAACAAACCATTTACAAGTATAACCGAGGAGGTAAAGCAGTGCCAGCTCGTGCAGCGCGAGGAGCTCCCTAACTTCGACTGCGGCGCTATGGATCAGGGCAGATCGGGATTTACTGAAGAAGGTTGCTTTTACACTACCCAAACCAAAGATTTCCGGCACACCGACATGTGGAAGTATGCCAACCTAAGCAATCAAAGGGCAGAGCAAGTACAGGACATGCAGGAGCAGGTAGATATCACCGTGCTGCACACCGCCACCTCCTACCGTTTCCACTTCGGCTACCGCAACGGCAGCTGGCGTTTGTTCTTCGCAGACCTCCGGGTACCCTGCAGCGCTTGATGGCAATTTTGAATAACTGAATAGCTGAATTTTGAATGAGTGGTTGAGTAAAAGTGAGTATGAGGAAATATGGCTGACCAGATAAGGGTACTGCACAAGCAAGGCACTTCCTCCGTACACCATTCAGTTATTCAATTATTCAGTCATTCATAATTATTCAAATGGCTTACTACAGAAACTTTAACGCTCCCCCACCCGACCCTAAGGTACTGGCTCGCCTGACCGAGCAGCAGCGCCAGATGCAGGAGCGCATTATACTTCAGAAACCAGACTTCGACCTGAAGCTCATAGCCGGCTGCGATTCCTCTTTTATTGGAGAAGATACCATCCTTTCGGCCTTTATACTTCTGTCTTACCCAGAGCTGGAAGTAGTGGAGAAAGTATGGCATCATGGGCCGGTGGAGTTGCCGTATATCCCCGGCTTCCTGGCCTTCCGCGAAGCGCCTAACCTGCTCAAGGCCTACGAAAAGCTGCAACAGAAACCTGACCTGATCATGGTAGATGGACACGGCATTTCGCACCCGCGCCGCCTGGGTATTGCCACGCACCTGGGCCTGCACCTGAACAAACCGACCATGGGTGTCGCAAAAAAAGTACTGGTGGGCAAGTATACCGAACCTGCCGCCACCAAAGGCGCTGTTTCTCCTTTAATTTATAAAGATGAAGTTATAGCTAATGTGCTCCGAACCAAGGACAAGGTAAAGCCAGTCTTCGTGTCGCCCGGCCACCTGATGGACCTGGAGTCAGCCACTGAAATAGCTATGGCCTGTGCTATTAAACACAAACTGCCAGAGCCAACGCGGCTGGCTGACCATTATGCGGCAGTGTTTAAGAAGCTTGTCTGAATCAGGATTTTCAGGATGTGTAAGGATGAACAGGATTTTCAGTACGAGTTATTTTAAGAATTTAAAATTTTAGAATTAAATGATGGAGTTGGATGAAGTAACTTATAAAGTAATTGGATGTGCGATGAAGGTGCATAACACTTTGGGCAGTGGCTTTCAGGAAGTGATTTACCAGCGTTGCCTGGCAATTGAACTGCAGCAGGCTGGATTGAACTTTGAACGGGAGAAAGAGCAGGTAATCTACTATAATGGCATGGAGGTCGGTAGCAGGCGGGCAGACTTTATAATCGAGAACAGCATTGTAGTAGAATTGAAAGCAATCATTAATCTAGAAGACATTCACTTAGCACAAGCCAAGAATTATACTGTTGCCTATAAGTTTCCTATTGGTTTGCTCATCAACTTCG
>NZ_JBHTLD010000287.1:0-5069 GCF_042678745.1 Pontibacter rugosus
CTATAGATTTGAGTTGTACTATAGTTTCATTAAAAGCTCTGCCAACTGTAATAAGCTGATTTTTACCTTATCAATTACCTATACACCAACCAGAAGGCGGTTTTTAAGTATAAAATTGCTCTAAACACACATTAATGATGCACTCATCCTCAGAAACTACTTACCAGGCTGCTAAAGCTGTAGCAAAAACAATTGAAGAACACTTTCGAAATCAGCTTACGAAAGCAAGAGCGCAAGGTAATAATGAACTGGCCCCAGAACCAAGTGCAGCGGTTATAGAAAGCATAATTGATACGCTATTTTGGTCTAGTTTACGACGTGAAGAAGGTGTGTCTCCCAAAATATCCTTAGCCTACGTTTCGCCGGAGCAGGCTGGCGCTCCCATCATCTTCGAGCATCGCCTCGAACTTACGTCAGCCGTACTGGCCAAGCTATCGCCTGCTGTAGAAAGGCCCGGCGTACACCTGGGTGTATGGCAAGATGAAGGCAAGCTTTACATTTGGGGAGCAACACGGGTTATCCCCAGTTTATGCTTTGTATTAGACGTTTCGGCACCTGCCTTGCTTGTTATAAAGCATCGGCGGATAGGCGGCGTAGGTAAATTTGCCAATGTAGCCGTACTGAAGGGAGATCAGGTAAAAGTAATAAACGAACAGGCTGCCAGCTTACCAGACTGCCCTTCATTGCTGGCTACATTGCTTAATTTTTCATCTTCCTACTCAGACCACGACGGCGTGAATATATTAGTCCAGTTAGCGGTCTCGATGCGGGCGCACGGGCGGGGTGGTACTTTGCTGATTGTACAGTCTGGCACCGACTCCTGGAAAAAATCTATCATACACCCTATCCTCTATAGTATTGCACCTGCTTTTCATGGTTTGGCAGATCTGATGCGGCAGGAACAAAGCGAGCGAAGCAAAAGTATCTGGCAGGGATCTTTGCGCAACGCTGTAGAGGGAGTGGCAGGTCTTACAGCAGTAGATGGTGCCACCATCATAACAAATGAATATGAGTTGCTGGCATTCGGAGCTAAAATCGGCCGGCCGGAAGGTAAACCTCCAATCGATAAAGTAGTTTTCACGGAACCCATTGTAGGCAACCAACCTACTACCCTATCTCCGGCACAGCGTGGAGGAACAAGGCATCTTTCGGCAGCACAATTTGTGCAGGACCAACCGAATGCTTTTGCCTTAGTGGCCTCTCAGGATGGCGCCTTCACCATTTATGCCTGGTCGGCATGCGATGAAGTGGTGTATGCGCATCGGGTAGATACTTTATTGCTGTGATAAGTATAATTCAGAGTTATTACACTACCTGTTATCAGCTGATTTGCAAACCGCAAAGTATAACTTGGAGCTTTGCAGCTAAAATGTGCTGAAATTTTCTTTAATTGAAAAGAAGATTTAAAGCACGTATGTTTCTCAAACTTTTTTCTAAAGCCCGCCCCCCTGATGACCTGGAGTTGGTAAAGCAATACCAACAGACAGGCGACTTGGCCTGCATTGGAAAACTGTTTGACAGGCACACCGAAATGGTCTACCTCATCTGTATGAAGTATATGCGTGATGAGGAGGAAAGCAAAGATGCCACCATGCAGATTTTTGAAGGGATGGTGAAGAGCCTTCGGAAGTATGAGGTGCAAAATTTCAAAAGCTGGCTGCACACCACTGCACGAAATCATTGCCTGATGCTGCTGCGCGCTCAGAAACAGCGGGAAAAAATCTTGCCACGAAATGTGCAGGAAAATGAGTATACCATCGCTTCAAGCATTTTAGAGGATGAAAACAACCCGGAACTAGAGTTGCAAACCTTGGAACAGGGGCTACAAGACTTGCCAACAGCCCAACGCACTTGCATAGAGTTGTTTTACCTAAAGCAAAAAAGCTATAAGCAAATTGCTGAACAAACAGGACTCAGTCTTAATAACGTGAAGAGCTACATCCAAAACGGCAAGAGGAATTTAAAACTTTACCTGGAGAAGAACAATGCGAAGTGACGAAAGCCAGCTGGCGAACATAAGTATGCAAGAGCACCCTTCGGTTGAGCTGTTGCGCCAATACGAAGAGGGTGCGCTACCAGAGCATATAAACCACCAGCTGGAAAGCCACATGCTTAACTGCGACCTTTGTACCGACATAGTAGACGGCATGGTGCTGGCCGACCGCACCCAGAGCAGAGCCGCCGCAAATTCAGTTGGGCAGCGGCTGAAGAACCGGCTCCGCAAACAGAAGAAAAAGCGCAACATCCTACACGGTTTAAGTGACTGGCGTGTAGCTGCTGCTATACTGATGATGTTCTTTTCCCTGGCCCTGCTGGTGTACTACCAGTATGTAAGATCGTCTTCGTCTCAGAAAACGGCAGCCAAAACAGAACAAAACACTAACAACTTAACCACCAGCACCGCCTTTGTAAGTTTACCACAAGGAGCTACCTATTACACTAAGGAAGGCACTACGATAGTAGCAACAGGCAAGCTCTCCTATCGTGATCAGGTGCAGGTGATAGGTTATACTTCAGCCATAGGTCAGCAACCAGATGCTGCGCTGGCAAACGGGAAGTGGGCAGTTGTCAAGATAAAGTCTAATACAGGCACACAGCAAGAACAACAGTCAGCAGACTTGTTTTACATCCTCAGCAAACATCTTACACATCAAGGCTCAGAATAATCAAGCTTTTACAAAACAGTCTACCCGGTCTCGAACCATACATACTTTGTTTCTCAATTGCCTCACATTAAAGGCCCTGCTTTATAAAAGCAGGGCCTTATTTCTGCTGTACCCGCACACAAATAGCCTTTTGCTAAAAATCTTAAAAAAAGTTAAAAAAGATTTATGGAATTCTGTGCATTCGTGCATCTACTATACAAAAGCACAAGATAAAGGAGCTGAATAGTAAATGTAAAACCAACAGACGCAAAGGAGGCACAACATGGCACAGGTACAAGAAAACTCAGAACCGATTAAAGGAGCTAAAGCAAGAGCAAAAAGAATGTCAGCCCACTTAGATATGACACCGATGGTAGACCTTGCCTTTCTGCTACTAACCTTTTTTATGCTAACCACTACATTCGCTAAACCCCAGGCTATGGATATCAGCATGCCTATAGATGAAGGCACTTCGCCTGTGAAGGCTAAAAACGCACTAACGGTAATTTTAGGAGAGAAGGACAAAATCTACTACTACTTCGGTTTTGCAGATGATGTACCAGAAGTACTGGAAACTGACTTCTCCTCCACCGGAATCAGAAGTGTGCTCCTATCAGAAAAATTAAGGGCTAACCCAGAGTCGGTTGTGCTGATTAAAGCGACAGAGGCTTCGCGCTACAGAAACCTGGTGGATATACTGGATGAGATGAAGATTACAGACACCCGAAAGTACGCTTTAGTAGACCTGGCTACGGCCGACAAGCTACTGTTGCAGGAAAAAGGCAACCTGTAGCCCCATAAAAGATAAAACAGCCCCTGTTACAGGGCTGCTTCAAGATATAGGATTATAATTGTTTACTAACGGCCATCCTTTTGGGGTGGCTGTTTTTTTGTGCGCTCTGCAAGATAAACTTTCGTCTGCACTACTGCAAAACTGCCAAGCAACTCTTCAAGGGTAAAGCAATCGTTATTCAGGATACCGCAGGCTTAATTGATTTGAAACATTAATTTATATCTTTACAGCAGAAACCAACAATCAACAACATGTATACAGGAATACAGCATTTACATTCTTACATGACCTATTTGGTGCTACTAGGCGTGCTTATCAGCTTCGGAAGCGCACTGGCAGGCATGTCTGGCAACAGGCCATTTACAGACGGCGACAGAAAGCGTGGCTTACTTGGCCTTATACCTGCTCACCTGCAGTGGATAATTGGTCTTATACTTTATTTCATTTCACCGTTAGGGGCCTCTAATTTTTCAGGCGCAGCCATGAAGGATTCCGTATCCAGGCTATATATGCTGGAGCACCCGCTTACGATGGTTATTGCAGTTGTGCTGATCACCATTGGTTATTCCCGTGCAAAACGCATGATCGGTACACAGGGTGGTTTCAAAAGCATCGCCATATTCTACGGCATAGCACTGCTCCTGATTCTTATCCGTATTCCCTGGAATGCATGGCCAGGTAACTAAGCGTAGTATATTATATAAAAGCAGCAAGGCCAACTGAGATTAATTCTCAGTTGGCCTTGCTGCTTTTATGAAACAGGTCATCTAACTCATTATCTGATCCAATCTCTTCTCTGACTAAAATGGTTACAGCCAAACATAGCGCCCGTAATCATTTCAAACTGCTTTGGTGTATTATCTTCAACCTTGGATTCGTGTACCAGTGGTAACACATAAGACGGCTCCATTGCATGCTGGCCAGTCAATTCATCACATACGCCAAAGTCGTTGCTTTGTAGCTGCACTTTCTTTTGGTCTTGCTCCCAATGGGTGCATTTATTGCAAGTCGCTTCCATATCTTTTTCTTGTTAAGTTTCTAAATCAACTATACAGTTATACTTCCTAACCTGCCTGTTTTGTTACGACAACTCGCTAGTTTATAAGCAATTTAGAATGGTAACAAATAACAATTAGCGCTTAAAACGACTCCACAAATCATCATATAAGTCAATTATACCGTGGTCATACTAAAAGTCTTAAGGGGTATTGTAGTTATAGTTGGTGATTGTGTAATGCGCCTTAGAAACTGTTTAACAATCCTATTTCTTAGGTAGTTATAAAACGCTAAATGGAATTTTGCTTTTCATGATCTTGCAGGGCAGATTTTAGAACATCATGCTATAAAGAGTAGGGACAGCAATAGTATGATAACTAAGATAGGTGGCGAGTGGAAGAAGGCTGTTACTTAAAAAAAAGGAAGGGAGAGCTACCCTAGCACCCATCATGGACAGCTGCTCCCTCCTTAGTTTATGTATGTCAGCAAAACGCAGAACATATACCTCAGCTAATGTTCTGCTAACTGTTTCATACATTTATGTTCAAGATACGGCACTATTCCTTGTGAACCCACTAACTAGAGGTTTTTTATCAAGTTAAGGGTGTATTATACCAAGTTAAACCTGACTTATA
>NZ_JBHTLD010000288.1:0-5033 GCF_042678745.1 Pontibacter rugosus
ATTGAGTGAATTTTAATTATGAATAACTGACTTTTGAATAATTGACTACTATTCTTCTTGTCATCTTGTAAAGATCCTGGTGGCGGAGCGCTAAAGCTGTTGCTACTGGTCCACAAGATCCTTCCAGGATGACAATGGGAACAGAGCGAGTATAAGTCCACTTCATCACCACCCATTCGCTCATTCACTCAACCACGCATTCACCACTTATACTATGATTGAACTATACACAGATGGCTCATCGCGCGGCAACCCCGGACCTGGAGGCTACGGCACTATTTTACGCTGGAAGCAACATGAGAAAGAGCTGTCAGAAGGTTTTCGTAAAACCACCAACAACCGTATGGAGCTGCTGGCCGTGATCAAAGGTTTGGAGGCTGTTAACAAGCCCGGTATTCCGATAACCGTTTACTCCGACTCCAAGTATGTGGTAGATGCTGTAGAAAAACGTTGGGTATTTGGCTGGCAGAAAAAGGGCTTTAAGGGCAAAGCGAACGGTGATCTGTGGGCCCGTTTCCTGCGCGTGTATGCCAAACACAATGTAAAATTTGTGTGGATTCGCGGCCACGCCGGCCACCCTGAAAACGAACGCTGCGATCAGTTAGCCGTTGGCAGTGCCTTGTCTGGCAACCTGCTCATCGACGAAGGCTTTGAGTCCGGGATGTATAACGGAGGTGGGGTTTAATTCAATTTTGAATAACTGACTTTTGAATAATTGAATATGTCCCCGGTCTGTCATCTTGTAAAGATCTTGGCGGCGAATTCCGAAAGCCGTTGCTGCTGGCCCACAAAATCCTTCCAGGATGACAAAGAAGGAATTCAAAAGATAAACCCTCTAAATCACCAACTTTTCCCCAATTCACTCAAGTACTCAGTTAAAATGTATTTAATCATTCAAAAGTCAATTATTCAAAATTAACCATTCACTCATCCACTCAATCACTCATTCAAAATTAATTCAGTTATTCAATTATTCAGTCATTCAAAATTACCCCATGCGCAATTCATACTTTCAGTTTAAGCAGTTTCGGGTAGAGCAGGAAAAGTGCGCCATGAAGGTTTGTACTGATTCGTGTGTGTTTGGGGCCTATGTGGAGGTGGCTGAGGCGGAGCGGATTCTGGATATCGGGGCGGGTACTGGCTTGCTTTCGCTGATGGTGGCGCAGCGAAGTAAAGCTGTTATAGATGCCGTAGAAATTAACCCGGAAGCGCAGCTACAGGCACAGGAGAATTTTAACAGTAGTCCTTGGGCAGAGCGACTGCTCCTACATCCCATGAGCCTGCAGGAGTTCTCTAAACAGAAGCCTCCAACGTATGACGTCATCTTGTCGAACCCTCCTTTTTTCCTGTCGTCGCTAAAGTCGCCGGATGCTGCCCGTAACACAGCCAAGCATACCGGAGAATTGCTATTTGAGGACATCATCTCTTTTGCACAGCAGCACCTGGCCATGCAAGGAAGCCTATACTTACTGCTGCCTCCTGACGAGGCCTTATACTTTGCCAAACTAGCCGAGGCAGCTGCGCTATACTTGCGCGATACGCTGCACGTTTATACTTCCCATAAAGGCAAATGCATCCGCCATATCCAATCATATACTTTCAATGCGCTCGCAGCTCCAGTGGTTAAAGAGTTTTACATTCGCGAAGAGGACAAGGTAACGTATACTGCGGCATTTGAAGCGCTGCTACGGGATTATTACCTGGCATTCTAGATCTGCTGATCTGCTATTCTATCCTTTTTGCCTGCTCCAGACGCTCGCAGGAGCTGCGCACACTGCGAGGTCTTCATGCTATTAGGTTCTGCCGCAAGCGGACGCTTGTGCCAAGCGATAATAAGAGAGTAGCCTTTGTATGGATCAGCTGATATCCTGTAGTTTTACGATTTTCCCAGCCTCAAAATAGAAGATAGATTTGCCCTGCAACTGTAGCACATCTCCTGCCTTCATTCCATTAGGAAAATCCACAGCCAAAACACCGCGATAGTTTATACTTGCCTCAACTGTTTCGCCAATGATAGTTATACTATCTACCTGCTGCTCTCTCTCCTTAAAGTATAGTTTGGCCTGCTCTGCCTGCTGCTTAAAGGCTGCTATCCCTTCTGTTTTCAAGTTAACTTCACCCTCCGAAATATTTTCGAAGACAACGTTTGCATCAAAGCCCTGCACCATGCCTGCTACATCAAAGGCATTGTAAGCCTTGATGTAATTTTCAATTGCTTGCCGTTTATGCAGATCTCTGCTCATTTTGCTCAAAATAGGAAGTAGCCTTATTATACAAGGATTTTATGATTTCTTCTCCCCCACTTGCTCCTGCTCCACGAATGTAATTCCGTATTGCTCCAGCTCATTTAGCACTGGCTCGTACAGCTCCGGGTAGATGGGAATAACTACACCCCGGTGCGTGATTCTGCCTTGCAGCAGTAATTTAGCAAGTATGCCTACAGGCAAGCCTACTGTTTTAGCCATAGCTGTCTGTACCTCATCATCGCCTTTTGCCACTAACGTAGAGGTTACCTCGCGTTGCTCTCCGTTCAGGTCATAGGCAAACAGGTGCTGCATCACGATCATGTCTTTATCACCGGGTGCCAGCGTCCACTTCTCCTTCAGAATTTTCTCCAGCACTTGTGCAGGCGTGGCGGCAGTAAGTGCTACAGGTGTTTCCTCAAACAGCCCCAACCACTCCAGCTTCTGCATCACTTCGCCATCCACAGGTATGTCTAAGTATAAACTGATGCGTTCGGCCATACTTTGTGAAGCAGCACTAGCCGGAGGTAGGAAAGACTCTACAAACGTGCGGTAAGTCATACGTTCGGAGCCGTCCAGGTCATAGCTATCATCGGTCAGTCCGAGTTGCACAAATACGTCCCAGGCTTCGCAATAGCCTTGCCTGCGTAGCGTGCCACGCAACATAGTAGGAATGTCGAGCAGGCCGTAAGGTTCGCGGTAGCTGAGAGAGTCGCGGTTGGCATACCCTTCAAAATGACCGTAGCCTTCAACAAAAAGCTCATCTGTGCGCTTAAACAGTTTATAATACGGAATGTATTTGTACTGGCCTTCTTTGATGTATTTGGCTGTGCCCTGCCCTGCCAGCACCACGTTGCGGGGGTTCCAGGTGAATTTATAGTGCCAGGGGTTATTATCAGACTCCGGTGCCACCAAGCCGCCTGTATAGGATTTAAAAGAAGTGAGTGTGCCACCGGCAGCTTTTATACTTCGGATCACGCGCATGGCCGACATATGGTCAATGCCGGGGTCCAGCCCGGATTCCATGAGGATGGTCAGGTTCTTTGCCTGTGCCTCCTGGTGCAACTCCAGAAAAGCAGCTGACACATAGCTGGCGGTAATTAGGCTCTTCTCCTGCCTCAGGCACTCTTTAGCTACCTCAATGTGAAAAATGGCCGGCAGCAGGGAAATTACCAGATCTGCGGCCTTTACTTCTTTTGCTCTTTGCTTTGCATCATGCACATCAAAGGTGATGATATCAGCAAAGCTGATGGGCTCTACCAAAGGTTGCAGATGCGCCACGCTTATATCGCATATCCTAATATGCCAGTTTTCGGAGGTGGCATTATCGAACAGGTATTTTATCAGAGAAGAGGCCGAGCGACCGGCACCAAGAAGCAGAATATTTTTCATAGCGGGTTAGTGGGTTCAGGCTTAAGATAGAAATAACCCAGTGCAAGGCCAAATTAAGTGCGGGATTGTCAGAATTTAAAGCTAAATTTATAGCCCTTTTCTAATATTTGAACCAACTTGTGACAAAATGGCAAGTGAACTGAATGTACACATACGTGTAGACGTACTGGAGCCGCAGGAATTGACGGCGCAGGAGCAGCAAGCAATGAAGATGGCCCAGGAAGCAGCCAACAATGCTTACGCTCCTTACTCTAACTTTCTAGTGGGTGCGGCGCTGGTACTGGACGATGGCAGTATCTCTATAGGCAGCAACCAGGAAAACGCAGCTTATCCTTCCGGACTTTGCGCCGAGCGGACTGCTCTTTTCGCCCTTAGCGCCCAGCATCCTCATGCTAAGATAAAACTACTAGCCGTTACTGCCCGACGACGCCATGAGCAGGAGCACCTGCCTGCCATGCCCTGCGGTGCATGCCGTCAGGTAATGTCGGAGTATGAGTTTAAACAAAAGGAGCCGATTCCGGTACTGTTACAGGCTGCTAATGGTAAATTTTACCGCTTCCAGAACGTAGCCGATCTGTTGCCTTTCCAGTTTACACCAGAGCACCTGTAATGAACTAAGCATGATGAGTTTGAGGTGTGATTCAAGTATAAATTGACATGAACGAATTCAGCCTTACGGTTCCTCGTACTGCCCGCTACTACACCTTAGGCACGCCTTCTGATAGTATAACTGACCTTTGGATTGTGTGCCACGGATACGGCCAGTTAGCACGTTTCTTTTTGCGGCACTTCAACGTGCTAGATAACGGCCATACGTTGGTAGTGGCACCGGAGGCACTTTCACGGTTTTACCTGGAGCGCTTCTCTGGCCGCATAGGCGCTACCTGGATGACAAAAGAAGACCGCCTTTCTGAAATTGAAGATCAGGCAAGCTACCTGAACCTGTTGCTGCAGGAGCAACTCAAACATCTGCCCCAAGATGTACGCATCACCATACTTGGTTTCTCGCAGGGTGGCGCTACCGTTAGTCGCTGGTTGGCTACGCAGAACCTGCCTGTGCACCGGCTCATCCTCTGGGCTGCTTCCTTCCCCGAAGACATTGATTTCACCTCTGGCAAAGCCGCTTTTACCAACCTGCCTGTAGCCTTAGTCTACGGCACCCAGGACGAGTTTATCACACCCGAAACTTTAGCAAAAAAGCAGCAGCTTATGAGCCAGTTGGGTATAGCCCCGCAGGTTTATACTTTTAAAGGCGGCCATAGTATAGATGCGGAGACGCTAGCATTAATAAATCAGAGTTTATAAAAGTAAGACTCTACTTTCTATATAGTGCTAATAGGTCGTATAGCTATTCCGGTTAATTGCATATATTGAAGTATAAACAGAGTTATTCGGTTT
>NZ_JBHTLD010000289.1:0-5028 GCF_042678745.1 Pontibacter rugosus
ATTTACATCTCACCTTAAACAAATATTTATGAAAGAAGCTTTACTACTTCGTGTGTTGCCTTTTGGGCAGCATGCACACCCTCCCTCTTCAAAAACAGCAAAGTTTATAGCCGTTTAACCTAAGCGTTAGCTGCTTTATCTGTACCCGAGCATCTGTTGAAAGTAGCTCGGGCTGAATTTTATTGCCTATTTCTTAATAGTTACTTTGCCTTGGCAGGTTTATGCAGCCTTCGGGCAAGGAATAGGTGTTTCTTGCTTCACCCTTATGGGTAGCTGAAAATATTATGCTTCTCCACTAAGCCACTTGGCTTCAAATTTCAACCTATTTTAACCTTTAATACTCACTTTAAACCAACAGTACAATGAAGAAAATTCTGTTCTTATGTCTCTTACTTGTGACTGCCTTGATGCATCAGGCTTTGGCACAGGTGAGGGCAATCACGGGTAGGGTGGTAGATGCTGCTTCTAACCAGCCACTACCAGGAGTTACAGTACTTGTCAAAGGTACAACAGTAGGTACTGCGACGGGTGCTGATGGTGCTTACTCTATCAATGTGCCTGAAGGCAGTAATACCTTGGTATTCCGCTTTATTGGATACCGTAACGTGGAGAAAGCAATCGGTAATTCTACCACTGTAGACGTAAGCCTTCCGATCAACTCTGAACAACTTGACGAAGTGGTAGTAACCGCTTTGGGTATCGAAAGAAATAGAAATGAATTAGCTTACTCTGCGCAGGAAGTTAGTGCTGAGCAAATTACACGCACAAGAAGTGCTGACTTTGTGAACAGCCTTTCTGGTAAAGTTGCTGGTTTGGACATAAGAACCAACAATACCATGGGCGGTTCTACAAACGTAATTATGCGTGGTTACTCTTCTATTACTGGAAATAACCAGGCATTATTTGTTATTGATGGTGTGCCGGTGAGCAATGCAAACAACAATACAGGCGCTCAGGGAAGTGGTGGCGTAGGTACTGACTTTGGTAACGCTGCAGCAGACTTAAACCCAGACAACATCGAGTCAGTGAACGTGCTGAAAGGTGCCGCTGCAACTGCACTTTACGGATCACGTGCCTCCAATGGTGTTATCATGATCACTACTAAGAAAGGCAAAAAGAACAGCCTGAATATCACTGTTAACAGTGGTGTTACCTGGAGCAGTATCGATAAGAGCACTTTTGTTAGATACCAGAAAGAATATGGAGCAGGTTACTTTGATGGATTCCGTACTCCTGCTGATCTTGGCGATGGGGTGGCGCCGGTAGTACGCTTCCAGGATGATGCTTCTTACGGGCCTGCTTTTAACCCTGGCTTAATGGTATATCAGTGGGATGCTATTGATCCATTCTCGCCTAACTATGGTAGAACGACACCTTGGGTAGCCGCTGAAAATGATCCTAGCTCTTATTATGAAACAGGGGTTAACTCTAACCAGAGCATAGTAGTGAGTGGTGGTGGTGATAAAACTACTTTTAATGTTGGGTATACGCGCAACGATATCAAAGGTAACCTGCCAAACAGTACCATTGATAAAGACTTATTGAACTTCAATGCTTCTTATGAAGCTACTGATAAATTAACTGTAAGTGCTTCTGCTAACTATTCACGTACTGTGGGTACTGGTAGATATGGTACTGGCTATAATGGTCGTAACCCTAACCAGCAGTTCAGACAGTGGTGGCAAACCAACGTTGACCTTAAGCAGCAAGAAGAAGCTTATAAGAGAAATCAGCAAAACGTTACCTGGAACTGGAACAGCAGCAATACTGGCCCAATCTACTCTGATAACCCTTATTGGTCTCGTTATCAGAACTATTCCAATGATAGTAGAGATAACGTGTATGGCTACGCAACTGCTACTTATAAGTTTACAGACTGGTTTAGCTTAATGGGTAGAGCTGCTTTTAACAGCACCACTGATATGCAGGAAGAGCGTATTGCTGTAGGTAGTGCAGAAGTAGCAGAGTATACTCGATTTAACAGAGATTTCAACGAATCTAACTTCGACCTTCTTTTAAACTTCAACAAAGATATCTCTGAAGATATCAGCTTCACAGGTTTATTAGGATCTAACCTTCGTAGAGACCGTGTTAGCTCAATTAGAGCGAGCACGAATGGTGGTCTTGTAGTGCCTGGGTTATACTCTATTTCTAACTCAGCAAGCCCAATTGAACCACCTATAGAAGGGTATCAGCGCAGAGGTGTGGATGGTATTTTTGCTAACGCAAATTTCGGGTTTAAAGAAATGCTGTTTGTTGAGCTTTCAGCACGTCAGGATAAGTCTACCACATTACCTGATGGTGACAACTCCTATTTCTATCCTGCTGCTGCTGCTAACTTTGTGTTCTCTAATGCTCTTAACCAGTCTTGGTTATCACATGGTAAGGTTAGAGTTAACTATGCAGAAGTAGGTAACGATGCGCCGGCACTAAGCTTGTATGATGTGTATGACAAGCCAACTAGTTTTGGATCCGTTCCGATTTTCTCTCTGCCAAGCAGAAAGAACAATGATCAGCTAAAGCCAGAGCGTCAGAAAAGCTTTGAGGCAGGTGTAGAAGCTGATTTCTTCAATAGCCTATTCGGTTTCGATTTTACCTGGTATAAATCTAACACTGTAGATCAGATTTTGCCTGTAACCACTTCTGCTGCAAGTGGATATACTAGCAGGTTTGTTAACGCTGGTGAAGTGCAGAACAAAGGTATAGAGGTTTCGGCTTTCGTAACACCTATCCAAACAGGTGATTTTACCTGGACGATGAACCTTAACTTCTCGCGTAACAGAAGTGAAGTACTTAGCTTGTACGAAGACGTAGAAAACGTTCTTATCGCGTCTTTCCAGGGTGGTGTTTCAATAAACGCTACAGTAGGCCAGCCTTATGGTGTGATCAGAGGTAATGACTTTGTTTATACAAACGGCGAAAGAACTGTAAACTCTGATGGTTACTACATGGTATCTGACCGAGCAGATCTTGTAATCGGTGATACAAACCCTGATTGGATGGGTGGTATCAACAACTCCCTGTCTTATAAAGGAGTTTCACTTGGCTTCCTGATCGACATCCGTAAAGGTGGTGATGTATTCTCTCTGGATCAATGGTATGGCGAAGCGACTGGTTTATACGAACATACTGCAGGCTTGAACGATAGAGGTGTACCTTCTCGCTTACCTGTTGCTGATGGTGGTGGTATATTACTGCCAGGTGTTAAAGAAAATGGAACGCCAAACGATATCTACGCAGAAAACCAAGATGGCGATGGTTTGACTCCTTTTGGTTATGCTGCTAATAATTATGTGGGTGCTCCACGAGCCTGGTATGTATATGACGGAAGCTTTGTTAAATTAAGAGAAGTTGCCCTTACTTATGCATTGCCAGAATCTATTATAGGGAATCTTGGTGCCATAAAAGGTGTTGACTTACAACTGATAGGCCGTAACTTATGGATCATCCATAAGAACATGGAGTATTCTGATCCGGAAGAAGGATTAAGTTCAGGAAACGCTGGTAGAGGATATCAGAGTGGTGCGTATCCAGCTATGAGAACTTACGGATTTAACGTTAGATTAAATTTTTAAAAATCAGAAGATGAAGAAAATATTTTTATGCTTATTGTCGCTGGTGCTGATGGCATCATGCGTAGATGATCTGGATGATTTTAATGTCGACCAGAAACGAGCAACAAATGTACCGGCTGCTACGCTGTTTACTGGAGCCGTAAAAAATCTGTCGGATGTATTGACTACACCAAACGTTAATATAAACAACTACAGGTTCTATGTGCAGTATTGGACATCAACTCAGTATCTGGATGAACCAAGGTATAACATGACTTCACGTCTGATCCCGCAAAACATGTGGCAGACACTATATCGTGATGTGCTTTTAGATTTGAAAGACTCTAAGCGATTAGTAATGCAAAATGAAGTTCTAGGTCCTAAAGTCAAAAATAACCAGCTGGCTCAAATAGAGATGATGGAAGTGTACGCCTGGTCTGTACTGGTGAATACATTTGGAGATGTGCCTTATACAGAAGCACTAGACCCTTCAAACTCTCTTCCGGCATATGATGATGCACAGGCTGTTTATAATGACATCCTTACTCGTTTAAATGCTGCTTTGGCTATGGTGGATCCATCTGCTGAGGGTTTTGAAGAAGGAGACTTGTTTTATGAGGGAGATATGAGCAAATGGGTTAAGTTTGGTAACTCGCTTAAATTAAAACTAGGGATGGTGATCGCTGATTCTGATCCAGGTCAGGCGAAAACACTAGTAGAGGCTGCAGCGCCTAATGTGTTTACAAGCAACGCTGATAATGCTGCTTTTCGTTACTTGAGTTCGCCTCCAAATAATAATCCTATTTCATCTAACGTTAAAGGCCCTTTGACTTCCAGAGAAGATTATGTAGCTGCTAGCACCTTAGTTGATGTAATGAATACATTAGATGACCCAAGAAGACAGTATTACTTTACTCAAGTTGATGGTCAGTATGCAGGTGGTCGTTATGGATTTCCAAATAGCTATGCATCTTTCTCAACAGTAAGTGCGAAAATTGCAGATCCTACTTTTGAAGCACTTCTGCTAGACTACTCTGAGGTTGAATTCTTATTGGCAGAGGCTGTTGAAAGAGGTTTTAATGTTAGTGGTTCTGCTGAAGAGCATTATAACAAAGGCGTAACGGCTTCTATTCAATATTGGGGAGGTACAGCGGAGCAAGCAGCAGCTTATTTAGCACAACCTCAGGTTGCCTATAGCACGGCTCCAGGAGACTGGAGACAGAAAATTGGCAGACAAGAATGGATAGCTCTTTACAACCGTGGCTACGATGCTTGGCTAACATGGAGAAGATTAGATGCTCCAAACCTGATGCCTCCAGCTGTAGAAGGGGCAAGTGCTTTAACTATCCCAACTCGCATGATATATCCTATCAATGAGCAGACACTGAATGGAGAGAATCGTGCTGCAGCAGGTCAGGCTATTGGTGGTGATATGAGTAGTACAAAACTTTTCTGGGATGTAAACTAATTATTT
>NZ_JBHTLD010000290.1:0-4944 GCF_042678745.1 Pontibacter rugosus
ATGCCAAAATTTTTAACATTTATATTTTTTACTTACTAACCAATTAACATCCAATTCAATCACCTACAATGAGAAGACTATTACTGATTAGTTTTGTGATGGTGCTAACCCTGTTACAACAGGTATATGCCCAAAGCAAGACAGTGTCTGGTACAGTTACGGACCAGAGCACATCGCAAGGGCTGCCAGGAGTGGCAGTAATTGTGAAAGGTACTACGGTGGGCACTACCACAGGATTAGATGGTTCTTATACCATCAGTGTGCCTGCAAACGGGAGCACATTAATTTACCGCTTTATTGGTTATAAAACAGTAGAGCGTGAGATCGGAAATGCCGCTGCAATTAATGTTGCCTTAGGTGTGGACGATAAACAGTTACAGGAAGTTGTAGTTGTAGCTTATGGTACCGCAGACAAGGGTTCTTTTACAGGTGCTGCAACCCAGATTTCAAGTGAAAAAATTGCTCAAAGGCCGGTAACAAACATCACGAATGCTATAGCTGGCCAGGCTGCAGGTGTACAGGCGAATGCTGGTAGCGGTCAGCCAGGCTCTGGCCCGGAAATACGTATACGTGGTATAGGCTCTGTTAACTCGTCTAACGATCCGCTTTATGTAGTAGATGGTTCTCCGTACCCAGGTAGCATTGCGAACCTGAACGTAGATGATATCGAGAGTATATCTATTTTGAAAGATGCATCTTCAACTGCTCTTTATGGCGCACGCGCTACAAACGGTGTTGTCATGATCACTACCAAAAAAGGTAAAAAAGGAAGCAATCAAATCAACCTGAAAATTTCTCAAGGTGTTTCTGAAAGAGCTATCAAGGAATATGATCGTGTAAATGCTTACGAATACTACCCTTTAGTTTGGGAAGCACGCAGAAATGATTTGGTTAACTTAGCCAAAGATCCTTATTCTATGGATGATGCAAATCAAATTTCATCCGGTCTTAAAACATTGAGAGATGGTAAAACTGGTAGCGTTAATAGCCTTTTAGGTTATAACCCTTTCAACGTGCCAGCCAATGCAATTGTAGGTGTTGATGGTAAAATCAACCCTGATGCGCAGCTTCTTTATGATGATCTTGATTGGTTTGAGCCACTTGAAAGAACAGGAAGCCGCAGTGACTATGCATTGAACTATAGTGGTGGCTCCGAGAAGAGCGACTATTTTGTTTCCTTAGGTTACCTAAATGAAAAAGGATATGTGCTGCGTTCTGACTATGAGCGTTTTACCGGCCGTGTAAACGTTAATACGCAAGCTACTGACTGGTTAAGAACTGGATTGAATGTTTCTGGTACCATTACTGAGTCTAATCAGGCAAGCACCAGTAGCAGCTCAAGCTATGTAAACCCTTTCAACTTTGCACGTGGCATGGGGCCTATTTATCCTGTATATGCACATGATCCTACAACGGGAGCATACCTGCTGGACAAGAATGGAAACAAAATCTTTGACTATGGTAATATGGCTGAGCTTGGCTTGCCAAGCCGTGGAAGTAATGCAAGCGTTGGTCGCCACATTGTTGCAGAGACTCAGTGGAACGACAACCTGTACAATCGCAATGTGATAAGTGCCAGAACATTCGCGGAGGTTAAGTTTCTACAAGACTTTAAGTTTACAACTAACATAAGTGTTGACGTATCTAACTACCTGGCATCAGAATTCGACAACAATAGAGTGGGCGACGGTGCGCCAGCTGGTAGAGCAAGCCGTACAAGTTCGAACGCAACAACTGCCAATGTTAACCAGTTATTGAACTACTCTACAACTTTCAACAACAGGCATTTTGTAGATGCCCTTGTAGGTCATGAGAATTACAGCTATACATATAAATATTTATATGGTATGCGCCAGAACCTAATAGTAGAGGACAACACCGAGCTAGGCAATTTCACTACCACTAACAGCCTTGATTCTCGCACAGATGCTTACAGAGTAGAAAGTTACTTATCGCGCTTGAACTACACATTTGATGATAAGTATACAATTTCCGGATCTTACCGCCGTGATGGATCATCAAGGTTCAAATCTGATGTGCGCTGGGGTGACTTCTGGTCTTTGGGAGCTTCATGGCGCTTGGATAGAGAATCGTTTATGACACTACCGGAATGGGTGGGGATGCTCAAATTAAGAGGATCTTATGGCCAGGTTGGTAATGATGCCCTTTTGAATTCTGATGGAACAGACAGATACTATGGCTATCAGGAACTTTACTCGCTTGGTATAAATAACGCGAAAGAGCCAGGCCTTCTGCAACAGGATGTACTTGGTAGTGCTAACCTGCTTTGGGAATCCAACAACAGCTTTGATATAGGTATAGAATTTGACCTGTTCGATAGAATTAGCGGTAGCGTGGAATATTTTAACAGAGAATCTGAAAACCTGCTTTTCCTGGTGCCCCTTCCACTTTCAAGTGGCTTAAAGCAAAAATGGGAGAATATAGGCACTATGGCTAACACAGGTTACGAACTGCAATTAGCTGCAGATGCTGTTAAAACTCAAGACTTCACCTGGAATGTTAGCCTTAACGCGTCTACTTACAAAAATAAACTGAAGAAGCTTCCACAAGAGGAGATGATTACCGGTACAAAGAAATACATGGTAGGTAAATCAATCTACGATTATTGGTTGCGTGATTGGTATGGTGTAGATTCTGAGACAGGAGCAGGTCTGTTTGTTGCCGATAAATGGGTTGAGGGTAAAACCAAAGTATTGGCAAACGGAGACTCTGTAACAACAGAGTCAAGCAACGCCAGATACCATTATGCGGGTTCTGCGATACCTGATTTTGCAGGAGGTATTACAAATACATTCACTTATAAAAACCTATCGCTTTCTGTATTGCTGACTTACCAGGTTGGAGGAAAGGTATACGATGCTAACTATGCTTCTTTGATGAACGGAGGCACACAGGGAGGTGCTTTACATAAAGATATTTTGAACCGCTGGCAAAAACCAGGTGATGAGACTGATGTACCACGAATGGACCTTACTGCCGCTACGCAGTCTAATGCGCAGTCTGACCGTTGGTTGATAGATGCTTCTTACCTGAACATCCGATCAGTAAATCTAAACTATCTGCTGCCATCCGACATCACTTCTAAAGTGTTCCTGAAAAATGCCAGTGTCTTTGCTTCTGGCGAAAACCTGAAGTTATTCTCGAAGCGTGAAGGTATGAATGTAAATCAGTCTTATTCAGGTGTTACTTCTAATTCATATATACCTTCTCGTATTTATACTGTTGGTTTGAACGTTACCTTATAATTATTGAAGATGAAGAAAGTATTATATAGTTCGCTAACGGCTTGCATGTTGCTATTTGCCTCCTGCGACAAAGATTATCTTGAGGTGCAGCCAACTGACGCTGTTCCTTCAGAACTAGCTGTTTCAACTACTGTTAATGCCTGGGCTGCTCTTAACGGTATCCATAGAGCCATGTTTATGCAATACGATGCACAAGACCAAGGCGGGCAGGGATCAATAATGATTAGTATGGATGCGATGGGAGAGGATGTTGTGATGACTGCTGCCGGGAATGGCTGGTTTAACAACACTTACAAATGGCTGACGCACCGCAATACCAGCGCTACTGCCGTGGCATTTACTTATAGGTTCTATTATAAATTGATCGCTAACGCGAATAATATAATCGCGAACATAGATAAAGCAGAAGGTCCTGATAGCGACAAAGCCAAAATAAAGGGGCAGGCGCTGGCTTACAAAGCATGGGCACACCATCAGCTAGTGCAAATTTTTGCAGAGCGTTATGATGCCGCCAAGGGATCTAATGATCAGCTTGGAGTACCTATAATGGATGCCTATACCTTAGAAGGAAAACCAAGAGCAACTGTAGAGCAGGTTTACGCACAAATAAATAAGGATATTGATGAGGCGATTTCCTTGCTCCCAAGCTCTCGCAATGCAAAGTCACACTTCAATGTTGAAGTTGCCAAAGGCATTAAAGCACGTGTTGCCTTAACTATGCAAGACTGGGAAACCGCTGCCAAGTATGCAAAAGAAGCTAGAAATGGATTCTCCTTAATGAGCGAGAAAGATTATTTAGCAGGCTTCAATAATGTAGATAATGTAGAGTGGATGTGGGGCAGTGATCAGATTTCTGACCAAACCACATACTTTTACTCATTTTTTGCTTACATGTCAGTTAACTTTAGTTCTTCTAATATTAGGAGCAATCCAAAAGCAATCAACAGTAAGCTTTATGCTAAAATAGCGGATACAGACGTACGTAAGCAAATGTGGGACCCAACTCCTACAGCTGTAAAAGATGCTAATGATAAAACTGTTGGATATGATGTAAATGGATTTCTTACCCCAACATCTTTCTCGCCTAAACCATACATGAATAGAAAATTCATGTCTGAAGGTGCTGCTAGTAGTATTGGAGACGTACCTTATATGCGAGCTGCCGAAATGTATCTTATCGAAGCTGAAGCACTAGCCCGCAAAGGAAGTGGTGTGGCCGCAGCAGGTGTTTTAGCTGAACTGATGAAAACCCGGAATAGTAAATATGAATTTATTCCTCTTTCTGATCAGGCTTTGATTAATGAGATTCTGTTACAGCGACGCGTGGAGCTTTGGGGAGAGGGTTTCCGCTTTCTTGACTTAAAGCGAACTAATAGTTCGCTAGATAGAAATGCATCAAACCACTCAGCTACACTTGCTGGTAACATACTTGATGTTCCGGCTGGTGATAAAAGATGGCAGTGGCTTATTCCGCAGGATGAGCTAAATGCTAACCAAAATCCTGGTATGGTGCAGAACCCGTTGTAATACACATCTTTCACCTATAAAAAAGCCCCCCAGCCGTTTTGGCTGGGGGGCTTTTTTATAGGTGAAAGATGTGTAGAAAAGAAATGTCAAACCGACCTATCGACCTTTATAACAACTTAACAACTGTTTAAATATTTTAGAAATGACTATA
>NZ_JBHTLD010000291.1:0-4893 GCF_042678745.1 Pontibacter rugosus
CATAAGTATGAAAATAAACAGAGGTTCTTCTCTGTTGCTACTTGCGCTGGGACTTACGTTCACGCAATGTAAAAACGAGACGTATCAAACGCAGTCTTCTACAGACGCAACTGCGGCTGCCCCTACAGCCCCTTCCCAAAAAGAATACAAATATGAAGCAGCGCCTAACGATCCGTTAAACGCCCGTATCTATACCTTAAATAATGGGTTGAAAGTATACCTGTCGGATTACGAAGAAGCTCCGCGCATCCAAACGTACATAGCAGTGCGTGCCGGCAGCAAAAACGACCCTGCCGATGCCACTGGTCTGGCGCACTACCTGGAGCACATGGTGTTTAAAGGCACCACAGAACTGGGCACCGCTAATTGGGAGAAAGAGCAGCAGGAGCTATCGAATATCGAAGCTCTATACGAGAAGTATAGAAACACGCGCGATGAAGCTGCCCGGAAGAAAATTTACCACCAGATAGATTCTGTTTCGGGTGTTGCTGCTACGTATGCCATTGCCAACGAGTATGATAAGCTGACAACCGCTATCGGTGCGAAAGGCACAAATGCTTATACTTGGGTAGACCAGACGGTGTACGTCAACGACATACCAACCAACCAACTGGAGCGCTGGCTGGAGCTGGAGGCAGACCGCTTCCAGGAAATGGTGCCGCGCCTGTTCCACACAGAGCTGGAGGCTGTGTACGAAGAGAAAAACCGCACGCTGGACAGCGATGGCCGCAAAGTAGCCGAAGTGATCAACACAGAGCTTTTCCCGACACACCAGTATGGTACCCAAACCACCATTGGTACGATAGAACACCTGAAAAATCCGTCTATCACGGCTATTAAAAACTATTTCGACGAGTACTATGTGCCAAATAATATGGCCATTGCTATGTCCGGCGACATTGACTTTGACCAGACTATCCGCCTGATAGACAAGTATTGGGGCGGTATCGAGAAGAGCCAGGTGCCAAACTTTACGGTAGCACAGGAGCAGCCTATACAGAAGCCAATTGTGCGTGAAGTTCTAGGTCCTGATGCAGAAAACGTATCGCTGGCATACCGCACGCCGGGCATTAACACCCGCGAAGCATTGGTGGTGCAGATGATTAGCCAACTGCTTTATAACGGTGCAGCAGGCTTGATAGACCTGAACCTGAACCAGCAGCAGAAAGTACTGCAGTCTTACGCCTACGATACCCCAATGAAAGACTACGGCACGTTCCGGATGTCAGGCATGCCACGCCAGGGCCAGTCGCTGGATCAGGTGCGAGACCTGTTGCTGCAACAGCTGGACATGATTAAGAAAGGCTCTTTTGATGAGTCGCTGCTACAGGCAGTGGTAAACAATGATAAAATCAACACGATGAAGGCCTATGAAGACAACAGCAACCGTGCTGATGCTTTTGTGTCGTCCTTTATCTACGATATTCCGTGGAATGACTATGTGGCCCGCCAGAAAGAGTTTGGGACTATCACTAAACAGGAAGTAGTAGATGTTGCCAACAAGTACTTCAACAACAATTATGTGCTGGTATACAAACGCAACGGCAAAGACCCTGTAGCACAAAAAGTAGAGAAGCCAGCCATTACGCCGGTAGCTGTAAACCGCGATGCACAGTCGGATTATTACAAAGCATTTTTAGCGAAAGAAACACAGCCGCTGCAGCCTGTTTTCATCGACTATAGCAAAGATCTGGTAGAGACAAATATCAAGCAGAACATTCCGCTGATTTATACCCAGAACAAAGACAACGGCTTGTTCCAGCTATACTACATCCTGGATATGGGCACCAACAACGATCAGAAGTTGGGGATGGCCGTGAATTACCTGAAGTACCTGGGCACTGACAAGTATACAGCTGAAGAGCTTCAGAAAGAATTTTACAAGCTAGGTACTTCGTTTGATGTGTTTTCTTCCGGCGATCAGGTTTATGTAAGCTTAACCGGCCTTGACGAGAATTTTGAGCAGGGCCTTAACCTGTTCGAAAGTGTACTGGCAAACGCCAAACCAAACCAGCAGGCCCTGAACGACATGGTAGCCGGCATACTGAAAGCGCGCAACGATGCGAAGAAGAACAAAGGCATTATCCTGCAGCAGGCCATGGTAAACTTTGCCAAGTATGGCAAAAAGAACCCTTTCAACACGTTGCTGAGCGAGAAAGAACTGAAGGCGGTTAAACCGCAGGAACTGGTAAGCATCATCAAGAGTATTCCAGGTTATGAGCACCGGGTGCTGTACTATGGTCCACGTGAAACGGACAACTTAGTAGCCGCCCTGAATAAAGGCCACATGGTACCATCCAAGCTGAAGCCAGTGCCGGAGGAGAAAGTATACGCTGAGATCGACTTCAAAGAGCCAACCGTGTACTGGGCTGATTATGACATGGTGCAGGCAGAGCTGCTGTTCCTGAGCAAGTCAGTACCTTACAGCAAAGACATTGTGCCGGTAGTAAGGCTGTATAATGAGTACATGGGAGGCATCGTGTTCCAGGACCTGCGTGAGTCGAAGGCCCTCGCCTACTCTACTTACTCCCGCTATGGCACTGCCTCTAAAGCTGGCCGTGCCAACTACCTGACCTCATACATTGGTGCGCAGGCAGATAAACTGGAAGAAGCAATGGCAGGTATGCAGGCGCTTTTGACAGAAATGCCACTGGCTGATGCGAACTTCCAAAATGCCCGTGCTTCATTGCGTAACAGCATCTCTACAGAACGCATCACCAAGTCCGGCATCCTGTTCGACTACGAGCGTGCCAAGAAGCTGGGCCTGAATTACGACATCCGCCAGGATGTGTACCAAAGCGCCAACAGCATGACCTTCGACCAGATGAAGGAGTTCCAGCAGAAGTATGTAAAGGCCCAGCCACAGGCTATACTTGTCATAGGCTCCAAAGACCGCCTCAACTTTAAAGCACTTGAGAAGTATGGCAAGGTAAAGCAGCTAAAGCTGGAAGAGCTTTTCGGGTACTAGGATTAGACTTTAGATGTTAGTATCTAGATACTAGACAAAGAAAGGGGGCAGCCAAGTGTGGCTGCCCCCTTTTTTATACCTTGCTCTTAAATATAAGTTTGTGAAACACGTAGACAATGGTATGCTGACAGTCTATAATTTTGAGTCGGAGGTTAACCCAACTATCCTGCAACGCGGCAGGCAATATTACCAAAACAAAGCTATTGTGTGGGCAGAAGAAGTGGACGCGAATACCTGGGAAGCCGAGGTAGAAGGTACAGATCTATATCATGTAGAACTGCAAATCGGGGATAAGGGAGAAGTAAGGGATTTAAGCTGCGACTGCCCGTATGAGGGAGAAGTATGCAAACATACTGTTGCCGTGTTGTTTACAATCCAAAAGAAGTTTAAGCCTAAAACCTCAAAAAAATCAGTTAAAAAGCCACCTAAAAATATCCTGGACTCGCTACTGCAGGCTGTCTCAGCGGAAGAGATGCAGGGCTTTGTGCGGTATTATGCAGCTAACAACAGGGATTTTAAAAACGCATTCGAGCTATACTTCGCCAACAAAGACGAGCGCATCGACATCAGCAAACAGTATAAAGCTAACTTTCAGCAGCTGCTTCGGCAGCACTCATCTCGTGGCTTCATGGATTACCGGGGCACCTCTGCCTTTTCTAAAGAAATAGAAAAACAGCTGCAGCACGCAGACGACCTTGTAACGAAGCAAAACTTTAGCGATGCCTTTGCCATCGCTTCGGCTGCCCTGCGTATAAGCCTGAAAGCGGCAACGCAGTGTGATGACTCTGCCGGTAACATTGGTGAACTTTTCTATCATCTAGCAGAACTTTTCGGAACCCTTGCGCACCACGAAACAGTGGCTATGGACCTGAAAGAGAAAATCTATGTTTATTTAGAAAAAGAGCTGAAAAGCTCTGACTACTTTGGGTATGGAGATATTGGCTACGACCTCTTTGGCACTTACGCTGATCTGGCTTTGCTATTCCACAAGCACGATGCTTTCCTTGCTTTTATAGAGGTACAGCTTTCCCAACTGAATGGCCCTTATGACAACTACTCCAAAACTTTCTTCCTGACACAAAAGATTGACTTTTTAACGCTCATTGGCAGAACTACCGAGGCAGAAGCAGTGATACAACAGCACATGGATTTGAGCAATATCCGGGAAAGCGTGGTAGAAAAAGCAATTGAAGACAGAGACTATGAGCAAGCCAAAGAATTAATATCAGAAGGCATTGCCATTGCAGAAGGTAAAAATCATGCAGGTACCGTTGATTCGTGGCAAAAAACGCTTCTGCGTATTGCTGAACTAGAAAACGATGTGCCAACCATACGTCGCTACGCCCAACACTTTGCCCTTTCCAGATGGTTTGATAAGGAGTACTATAACCAATGGAAAGCCACCTATACACAAGCGGAATGGCAAGCCGTAATCACGCAGTATATTGCTGAGACAATATCCAAAATTGAAGGGCAGTGGGAAGCTGGCAAGCGAAAGTATAATTGGCAGGGAGAGCCGCCATTACTTGAGAGATTAGGCCCTACTTATGTGCAAGAAGCCTACTGGCAGGAACTCTTGCAGCTGGTGCAGAAAGAGAGCCAGCTGCACAACCTTATAGCGTATAATGCTTACCTGGCTCCACGCTACCCGCAGGAAATGCTAAAATTGTATGTAGCTGCTTTTGCCAAGGTTTGTGTGCAGGCAAATAGCCGCAGCAACTACGCCAACCTAGCCTACAAAATGCAACAAGTGATGCTGGAGCTACCAGAAGCCCGAGAAGAAATTTTAGCGCTCGCCCTGCAGTTGCAAGAACAGTATCCTCGTCGCAAAGCCATGATAGAAGAGTTTAACAAAATTCTATTTAAGAAGAAGTAAGTTCTTTTTAAATGTAGCTATGTCGCAAGTTTAGCGGAGCGTAACTTGT
>NZ_JBHTLD010000292.1:0-4796 GCF_042678745.1 Pontibacter rugosus
CTAATATAATCCTATTACAATTAACTAAACGACTAGTAATGATTTCTTGACCCTGCCTTGTTGCACAGTTATACTTTGCCAGCAGCTAAAGCCACTACTAAATACTTTTGCATTATAAATTTGATTTTTCCCAGAATCCTATTGATTCTGACTTACAATATTATTGCCTAAACTTTTCAAATAAAATTGTCCTTTTAAAGCCTCGGTTATGCTACGCATCTTCAGAAATCATTTATCGCTCATGGCACTTGCCACCGCAATTACCCTTACCAGCTGCCAAAAAGAAGAACTGATGGAAGATCAGTTTAATCAAGAAGCCGCGCTTGTTGCACCTCAGAATGGGCAGGAAATAGAGGGACAATATATTGTAGTGCTTAAAGCAGAAAATTCAAGCTTAGGCACCAGCAGCAGCCAGGGATTACATGTTAGCCAGGTTAATGCCGCCAGAATCAGAACTAACGCAATAGAACGTTCCGGGATCAATGCAGAGGCAATTAGCCAAATTTATGAGGGTGCTGTTAATGGCTTTGCTGCCCACCTAAATAAAGAACAACTAGCCGCACTTCTTAAAAATCCTAACATTGCTTATATAGAGCAGGATCGAGTTATCGCACTTGTTCCTCCAGGAAGAAATAATGGGATCAATGATTTAGCAGATATCAGCGAGAGAGGTAAAGTAGCCAAAGCCAAGCCTACTCCTACTCCCTCAGAACCAGTACCTGCACCTGTTGAACCTGCTCCAACAGAGCCTGCACCAACAGAACCTGCACCAACAGAGCCTGCTCCAACAGAGCCGGTATTAGTACCTGCAGAGCCTGCACCTGCTTTTGCTAAGATTACCCCACTGGCCGGTGAAACTATTCCATGGAATATAGAACGCGTTGGCTACGGAGATGGAACTGGTAAAACAGTTTGGGTTATAGACTCAGGTATTGATACAGACCACCCGGATTTGAATATAGACTTAACTCGCAGCGCCTCGTTCATTTATGGCAATCCTTCTATTGAAGACGGCTTTGGCCACGGCACCTCAGTAGCTGGTGTGATAGCTGCCAAAAATAATGGTTCTGGCATGATTGGCATAGCAGCCAACGCAACTATCATTGCTTTACGCGTGTTTGATGACGCTGGTGCCGGTACAGTATCCAGAGCAATAACAGCCGTAAATCATATCATCAATAATGCGAAGCCAGGAGACGTTGTGAATATGAGCCTAGGCAGCGGCATTTCCTCTACGCTTGACAACGCTGTACTAACAGCTGCCGGCAAAGGAGTGCTGTTCTCTATAGCAGCAGGAAACAGTGGAGTTGATTGCGCTGGCTCATCTCCTGCCCGTGTAAATGGCACAGGTGTTTATACCATATCTGCTATGGATAACTACAACAGATTGTGGGCTTCATCTAACTACGGAGCGGGTGTAGACTTTACTGCTCCAGGAGTGAATGTAACTGCTACCAATAAAAACGGAGGAATTAGCAGTGGTATGAATGGTACTTCTTTCTCTGCACCGCATGTTGCTGGTATACTTCTGCTGAGAGGTGAAGTTTTCACACAAGGTTTTGTAACAGGTGATAAAGATGCAACGCCAGATCCTATTGCTTCTTTGAACTAAAGATATACAGAACAACCACAAACAAGAAGGGCTGCTCATTCTGAGCAGCCCTTCTTGTTTGTGGTTGTTCTGTATCAATATCAGGCATACTCTTTTTTGTACACCGAAACCGACAACCTTATTTTGTAATACTCATACTGCTCATCCAGTTCCTCAAACAGGTCTTTGAGCTTCGCTTCTGCACCAAGCTTCGCAATGGCCTTCGCTATTGCTTTATACTCTGTTTTAGTCACATAACGCGTAAGACTGATGTCATACCCTTGCTCATACAAGGTAGCCAGGTGAGAGAAAATAGTTACTGGGTTCAGGCTGCGCAACTGTGCAATCTCCTCTACTGACAGCCCTTTTTGTAGCAACTCATACGTGGCTAAGTGTGTTGCCCCTTTCATCTTGTTGCCTTTGCTCTGCTCATCGTTAATAAAGTCGATGATTTCCGTGATAAAAGTATCGCCATAACGCTCAAACTTCTGCGCACCAACACCCGATATGGCTAACATAGCAATTTTGTTTGTCGGCTTTTCAGCGGCCATTTCCTGTAGGGTTGTATCGGTAAACACCACATATGGCGGTACACCATTTTCATCAGCGATGCTCTTTCGTAAAGCACGAAGTTTTTCAAACAAGGCATCTTTTATCAGCTCACGTTTCGGACGGACTTTAACAGCTGGCTCCTCCTGCCGTGTTTCTTCAAATTTAACTAGCTGTACTTTTCTGTTTTCAAAAAGTACCTGCTTGCTTTGCTCGGTTAGTTTTAAAGTATAGCCTTGATCATAAGCCATTTCAATCAAGCCTTCGTTCAGCATCTGGTGCAGGTAACGGTTCCAGTCCAGTGTACTTACATCTCTTCCAGCACCATAGGTTTTTACTTTGTCAAAACCGGCTTGTAAAACCTGTGCATTGCGGGCTCCTCTCAGCACATCCACCAACAGCCCCATATTCACCCTTTCCTGCGTACGCGCAATGGCTGAAAGTGCTTTTTGCGCTATTAACGTACCATCGAAACGCGTCGGCGGGTTGCGGCAGATGTCACAATTGCCACAGTCTTTCTGCATTGTTTCACCGAAGTACTGCAGCAGAATCCGTCGCCTGCATGCCGCCGCTTCAGCAAACTGCTGCATCCGCTCCAGTTTTACCAGTTGTAACTCTGTCTGAGCCTCATTTTGGTTTTCCTGAAGCATGCCGCGCATGTTCATTACATCGGCGTAACTGTAAAACAACAACGCATCCGATTTAGCACCGTCACGTCCGGCACGGCCAATCTCCTGATAATATCCTTCTATATTTTTTGGCAGATTGTAGTGAATTACCCAGCGCACATTTGATTTGTCAATACCCATTCCAAAAGCTACCGTGGCACAGACAATCATGACATCATCCTTCAGAAAATCCTCCTGCGCCTTAGATCTTTGATTTGCAGTCATACCTGCATGATAAAAGGTAGCGTTGTAGCCGCTTCGCTTTAATTTGTCTGCCAATGACTCTGTTGCCTTACGGCTCAGACAATAAATTATACCAGGTTGGCCCTGCCGCCGCGCCAGGAAATCCGTAATGCGGTTAAACCTGTCTTTGCCGGGCTTAACCGTCAGGTTTATATTGGGTCGATCAAAAGAAGCAACAAACACGTTGGGACTGTGCATGTGCAATTGTTCCTGAATGTCTTTTTGCGTAAGCCTGTCGGCAGTGGCAGTCAGGGCAATAACAGGAATGCTCGGGAACTGAGACTTCAATGCCTTCAGCTGTGTATACTCAGGCCGAAAATCGTGCCCCCAGGCAGAAATACAGTGTGCCTCATCTACTGCGAAAAGAGAAACTTTGATACGGTTTAGAAAAGACATAAAACCTGATGAAAGCAATTTTTCAGGGGAAACATAGAGCAGTTTCAGCTTTCCCTCCAGGCACTGGTTCTCTATCTGATACTGTTGCTCTGAATTTTGAGAACTGTTAAGATAAGCCGCCGGAATCCCGTTTACCAGCAGTGCCTCCACCTGGTCTTTCATCAAGGCGATAAGCGGTGAAATGACAACGCATATACCAGGCTGCACCACAGCCGGCACCTGATAGCAAACAGATTTACCACCACCGGTCGGCATCAGCACCACTACGTCCTGCCCCTGCAGCACACTTTCAATAATTTGCTCCTGCATGGGTCGGAACTGCTCGTATCCGAAGTATAGTTTTAAGGCCTCTCTTGCCTCGCGTATTGTTGCCATAATTGCTGTTCTCCTACCGCAGTTTTACCTGCCTCTTCTGCGTCACATGAATAACAAAGATAAAGATAAAGCCTCTGAAATACGAGCTTCGCCTCTGCCCTTTTGGCTATACATAACCATGAGCTGCTGCAGCCGTACCAATAAGCACGTATAACTTAAAACTCAAAGCTATGAAATCTGAAATAACTAATAACCTAGAACACGTACTTGTGAAGTGTATGACTGCCTGCGAAACCTGCGCCACGTTATGCCTGCACGAAGATGATGTAAAGATGATGGTTGATTGCATCATGCTTGACCGTGACTGCGCCGAAATTTGCGTTACCACTGCACGGTTTGTAGCGCGTAACTCTCCGCATGCCAAGCACGTGATGAAAGAGTGTATAGAAATTTGCCGTAAGTGTGAAGCTGAATGCCGTAAGCACGAAGCAGAGCATTGCCAGAAATGCGCCGATGCCTGTAAAGAATGCGCTGACGCTTGTGAGGAATGGATGCAGAAGAAATAATTTTCTGGCGCTCCTACACAAAAGAGCCGGGCCAGCATAAGTGCTGGCCCGGCTCTTTTGTGTAGGAGCGCCACTTGTAATATCAGAAAATCATATCAAGTATAGCTACTACAATAGACACTACAATGCTGAATAGCAGTGCCGAAAGAAATCCGGCCACATCAAATCCAGTAATCAGCCAATCAGCCATCAGAATAATCACCGCGTTTATCACCAACAGGAAAAGACCTAAAGTAAGAATGGTAACAGGTATCGTCAGAAAAACCAGCACGGGTCGCACAATGGCATTCAGTACTGCTAAAACCAGTGCAAGTATGATGGCTGTTAGAAAGCCGTTGATTTCAACGCCCGGTAACAAATAAGAGGCTAACATAGCAGCTGCGCCTGTTAATAGTATTCTTATGATAAATCCCATAGTTTCATTTTATTGTAAATATAGTATTTCCTAATTATTCTTGCATACGCAAG
>NZ_JBHTLD010000293.1:0-4697 GCF_042678745.1 Pontibacter rugosus
GTGGCGGTTCAGCCGATAAGTAAGATTATGTAAAGTAAGAAAGAGACAAGTATTTTATAATAAACTTTAGGAAGAGCCATATAATTCTTATATTTGTTTTCAAATAGAAAACTTTTTCACTCGTTGTATCGTTTTGTGGATGTACTAGGTAGAAATAAAATAACTAAATACGTCAAGAATAAATATGAGCTTGCTCGTGAGTTTGACATATTTATTTCTAGAATAAAAGCCTCAGAATGGAAGGATGGAGCAGATGTCAAAATCACCTTTCCTGACGTGGATCACATTCTTGGTAATGTCTATATCTTCAATGTCTCCAGTTCTAGAAGCTTGGCGATGATTTATTTTGGAGACCAGGAGGTTGAAATAATATGGGCTGGAAATCATGATGACTATGAGGCAACTTTTCAAAATAATAAGAGCACAATCAAGAAGTTTCTTAAAAACAAGGGGTTTAGTATATGAAACTTGAAGTTCTAAATAGCATCAAAAATGAAGGAGAGTACGAGAAAGCCTTGGCTATGCTTCGTATTCTTAGAGGCGCTGAGCCTGGAAGTGAAGAGGAGAACTATCGGTCGAAACTAAAAGAACTAGTGTTGGCCTATGAAGGTATTCATCATCCGTTTGGCGAGGAAGGGTTTGAACAGTGGGCTCAACAGATGCAAAAGCCCGAACTTGCTACTCATAAAGTTAAAGAGATTGAAAAGGCAGAGAATGATGCCATAGAATTCACGCATAACTGGAGAAGTTTTATTGAGAAGCGGAAAGACATCGTTAAAAAAAGAATAAAGGAAAAACACATTACTCAGGAGAAACTTGCTGAGAAGTTACATTTGCGGAAGAGCCATCTATCCAATATTTTAAACGGGAAGAGGACTTTGAATGCTAATGTTGTCGTATTGATAAGCCATTATTTAGATATTCCGTTCGAAAAGCTTCTTCCGCCTGTCGAGGTAGCTCAGGGAGCCATTATGGCAGAGTAAAAATCATTACAAAAGAAGGAATGGGATATAATCAGCCCCCTTTTGACATTCAATTGTACAAATACCTTTAAAATTAAAGCCGGCTTTACAAAAAGTCGGCTTTAATTTTAAAGGTAAGTTGAGACACTACTCTAGAACTAGAGTAATTAAGTTTACTACCAGAAAAGATTGAGTTTTGTTAAACGGATTGTCATTGCTTGTTGGCTAACGTAAAAGATGTCAGCTAATTTCTTAACTGATGCCTCATTAATAAAGCCTAACTTTTTTACTTCTCTTTCAACCAAGTGCTTGGGCATCAAAATAGCTGCTGCAAACGCATTAGCTTCTTTTTCTTTTTTGAATTCGCCGGTAGAGGAGTCTTGATTTCTGAAAAGGGGTTGTTTGTCAACAAACAGTTCGGAATGCGTTCGATGCAGTTCAAAGTGCCCTAATTCATGCGCGATGGTAAATCTTTGCCTCACACCAGATTCGTTAGGGTTGTAGCCAATCACACTTTTGTCCTTGTCTAACAGCAGAACGCCTGAGACGTCTTCCCCTAGGTCATAAGCTTGAATTTGAATCCCCCTTTTGGCGACAATCTCTTCAAGAGGCACAGGCAGTGACTCGACATTACACTCTTTTAAAATAGCTGTTGCGAGATTTTCTATTCTGACAGACATAGAAACGTTATATGGATGTATTTTCGAGGATAAAATTCCTTAGCTTATCAACTGCACCAGGAGAGTCATTCAGCTCTTGTTGAACAAGCTTGATTTTCCGTTCCACTGAATCTGATAGGATAGACTCAGGCGTATTGTTCTTATTGTATACCTCACCCACTAGTTCCTCTATACTCACTTTTAGCACATGAGTTGCCTTAACAATCAGGTATAGACTCGGACATTGCCTTCCCTTTTCGATGTTGACAATAGAGGCTCTAGAAAGCCCAAGTAATATTGCAAACTCTTCTTGTTTTAAATTAACGGCTTCCCTAGCACGCTTAATGTTCTCCCCAACTCTCAAGTAAAACTTCTTTTCTTCTTCCATTTTCCATTGGGTTTGTCCTACAAAGATAGGGTTGAAGTAAAACATTTCAAACTGTTTGTATTACAAACAAAAAAATAATGTTTGTAATACTTGACAAAGTATAGAGTGCTGATATATATTTGCATCAAATATTTAACTATTCAATTATGTCAAAGGGAAAAAACCAACATGTTGTAAAGCATCCGGAAGGCTGGGCCGTTAAGGGTGCCGGAAATGAAAAAGCCACCAAGGTAACTTCTACTCAGGCGGAAGCTATTAAAGTGGCCAAGCAAATCGCAGTAAACCAAGGCTCGGAGCTGCTTATCCATGGTAAAAATGGCCGGATACGTGAGAAAAACACGTACGGCGAAGATTCTTATCCACCGAAAGGCTAATAGCGCAAGATTATGGAGAATAATTTTATAACAGCTTACAAGCTAGAGGCCGGAGATACCGTCGTGGTACCCAAGAGTGAGTGGGAAGTGATTCAACACCATGCCCTGTATGTCGGATGTGATGCCACGGGACATCACTACATGTGTGAGAATTTAGTCGGCCAAGGTGTAAAGCTTACCAGGTTAAAAGACTTCCTGGCAGGGACAAGCAAGGTCAGTACAATCAAGAAGTTTTCAGGAACCCCTAAAGAACGGCAAGCAGTCGTTCAGGATGCAGTAGCTAAGCTAGGCCGCCCCTACCATCTGCTAAGCTACAACTGCGAACATTTCGTGAACGATGTGCTTACCCGCACACCGGCTAGTGCACAGGTTAATCTGGTGTTTGGATGGACGGCGCTTGTGTGCATGGCTTGGGCAATTTTAAAGGACTAGCTGTTAGCTAAGCAATAATAACTAAAAGTAACATGGAAGATAAGTTTAGAAAGAAGTCATTTACAGATAAAGACATTCCGGCTTCAGATAGAGGAGTGCCTGTGAAAGAGGTTGTTAAACTCATAACGAGTAGCCCTTTCTACGAGGATTTATGTGAACTACTTGAAGTTGAAAAGCTGAAAGACGAGTTTATTGAAATCCCCGGTGCAGCTACCTTATTGCAGGCGATAAAGGCGAAGAACAAAGAATTCGAGAAGATTGACCTAGAAGCGAGCTACAACAATCTTGCCTTCACGAAAACCGAGGATGACGGCAAATTCGCCTTCGTCTTCAGTCAAGTAGACGAAGAAACCGGGGAATTAATAGAGGGTGGCAGCATAATAGCAAAACCTATCTATTCGGCCAGAAGTGACTTCTTTTCTACCTTATTCAACATGGACAGGTACGCCAACAGTCTTATAGACAGTGGCTATGGACACCTGGTGCAAACGAACTTAGATTCCCTCAAGGAGATTTACAGTAATGGGAAAACCCATAGGAAGAAATACAGACTGCTAAAAGATGAAGATGGAGTCTACTTCAGAGCCATTACTTCATGCAAGAACTATTACGACTACAATAACAACATCGCCGTATTTGTTGGTTTGCTAGCGCTGCACCAAGAATCAAAAAAAGATGCCAGGTTTACAGTTAAGCGCTGTGAATACAATGAGTCTTTTATACGCATTTACTTTGAGAAGGAGGAAAGCCGGCCAGTTGAAAAAGTAGGCAAGGCAAAGTACATCATCGAAGTTTCAAATGACGAGGTAAAAAGGGAGGCCTTAAGATTCTCCGGCGTGATGACACTCATTTATGGGGACAACAAGGGGGAAGAAGAGGAAATCTTTATCAAACCCAAAGATCTTAAAACAAGCTTTGTTTCTATTACACATGGTGTGCCACCCAGAACAGCTCTAAGATCGCTCGAAAACATTGCCAAATACAAGGAGCGAGAAGAAGAGCTTTTTAATGACTTGGCCCATATAAGTACAATAAACAACCCTGACCAAATTAGGCATCTAATCAGAAGCAAGGTTGAAAAGATGAAGTCTAATGAAATGGTAAAGTACAAGAAGGAAATACTTGATGAGCTTATCAACCGTGTCGACAGCATCTACTCACTTATGAAGTTGATGAACAAAATTGACCTTATAGTAGAGGACATTGAAGCCAAAGAATACTTAAGGTATTTTATGTACGAGACACTAATTAAAAGGGATTGATAATGTAGTATACACCATAAGTCGCTCTTTTGCTGATAAATTTTATTCTCGGTATTTTAAAAAACAACTTATAATAGAAGAAACAACCATGATAGAAATTCGAGCTATTAAACCTGGTCCTAAACCTAAAAAAGATGATGGGTCTCTAGACAGAAGAAGGCGCGTTACGCCAGAAAAAAAAGAAAAATACCCACCACTTAGGCCTCACAAACATAAGCCCAACGATTAGTCTGATAATAGCTTGACGTTGAGCAGAGGTATGCTGCCTGGTGTAAAAATGGGGGGGTAGAACCATATCCCGCTACCGCCGAGCAGAAGAACTCTGCTGTCCTGCCTCGTGCTGCACACTGTATCCGTTAAGGGCAGAAAAGAAGGCCTCTTGCTGTTGCTTTAAGTGACTTTGCAATGTTGTATGGTTGCTATTGCTGTAATTATGTATTGTATTTGATGTATAAGCTTCTTAAAAAATGGAAACCAGCTTCACCATGTAGAAGACAAATTTTATCCCCAATTTCTTTAAACCCTTTGTCATAAAGATTCTCTACCATTTCATGAAGCTTTCCTCTTGAAATGTCATAACTGACCTCTTTTTTGAATAACTCAATTAAAATTAACCCGAC
>NZ_JBHTLD010000294.1:0-4669 GCF_042678745.1 Pontibacter rugosus
GTTTTATGAAGAACGTTTAGTACAAGCTAAAATTCTGTCTTCTGAGTTAGAAAAGATACTTTTTTAATTTTCATGTGGCTCTTTGATTGCATAATAGCGTTTACGTTTTCTTCATAAGAAACCTTGGCAGAACAAGGAACTACATGTTAGCTATCTTAAACAAATCTAAAAATAGATTTCCTCTTAGCCAAATATGCAGTAGCAATATAAAATGTAGCTTTCTGTCTGATCTTGGTGGCTTATTGATAACGCAGCCTGAAGTATAGAGGTTAAGATTTAGGATGAAAGATGGCTAAGCTATACTTAAAGCCAATTAAAAAGCTTGCGTAGCATCGGCAATCTGTTTTTGTAAGGCGGGTAACGCAGCGGAAGGTCTATCCAGGTACCTCTCTGCAGCACGCTTTTCTGATGCGAGAAAAGCAAAAAGCTACTCTTGCCATGGTAACTGCCCATGCCGCTGTTTCCTACTCCTCCAAAAGGAAGGTTGGGGTTGATGAGGTGCGAAATAGTATCGTTTATACACCCTCCTCCAAAGCGCGCATGCTGCAGCACCTCCTTCTGCTTTGCCGCGTTTGATGAAAAAAAGTATAGCGCCAGTGGCTTAGGATGCTTATTCACGATGCCGATAGCCTCTTTCATGCACTTAACAGATATGATCGGTAGCAAAGGACCGAAAATCTCTTCCTGCATAATCGGGTCTTGCCACGATACCTGGTCTAGCAGGGTAGGGGCTATGTAACGGGAAATGCTGTCTTTCTGGCCACCAGCTCTCACTATACCGTTCTTCAGGAGCTTAGAGAGCCTGTTGAAGTGTTGGTCATTCACGATTCTTGCATAATCCTGACTTTGGGCGGGATTTTCTCCGTAAAACTCAGTAATGCATTGGATGATCAGGTGTATGAGCTCTTCTTTTACCTGTTCCTGTACCAGTACATAATCCGGAGCAACGCAAGTTTGGCCGGCATTTAGAAACTTTCCCCAGACAATCCGGCGTGCAGTTAACTCCAGGTCAGCGTCATCAGCTACGATAGCCGGGCTCTTGCCACCAAGTTCCAACGTAACTGGGGTTAGATGCTCGGCAGCGGCCTGTAAAACTACTTTGCCTACTCTTGTACTGCCTGTAAAAAAAATATAATCAAAGCTTTGTTGCAGCAAGAGCTGGGTAGGTTTTATACCTCCTTCCACTACAGCTATATACTCCTCGTGAAATGTTTCGCGGATCATTTTGGCTATAACAGCTGAGGTGGAGGGTGTTAATTCAGAAGGCTTTATAATGGCACAGTTGCCCGCAGCAATGGCACCTATGAGCGGGTTTATCAGTAACTGGAAAGGATAATTCCAGGGGCCTATGATAAGGGCGAGACCGTATGGCTCATAATAAATATGGCTTTGGGCAGGAAAATTCAAAAATGACTCTTTCACTTGTTTTCGCTTAGCCCATCTTGTCAGCTTTTTAATTGTGTGCTTAAGTTCGATCTCTACAAACCCTACTTCTGTAGCATAAGCCTCCATGGCTGGTTTGTGGAAATCGGTATACATGGCATCAAACAGTTCCTGCTCGTGCTTTTTGATGGCGTCCAGAAGTAGCCGAAGTTGCTCTTTGCGGAAGTATACATCCAAGGTGGTATTACTGGCAAAGAAATTACGTTGCCGCATCACCAGCTTTTGGATGTCGGGCAGATCTATTTCGGCTGGCACATGGGTAGTAGAAGATGTTGTCATAGTTTAATTAGTTAGAACTGTGAGTGAGGATTGGGCAGGCTCTGCAACTGTACTTTCTGCAGAGAAACATGAAATAATGAGACAGCCGATGTAGCTCTTATAAGACTGCACTGTAGAGAGTATTTTCGGTAGGAGAAGCAGCTGAATAGCAAGTGATGTATACACAGAAAGCCGTAATGTGATACCTGCGTTATCAGGACGTTTTTTTCCCATACCAATTGTAGCTGTTGCCAGGTCAACCACTGCTTCGGTTTCTTTAGCCATATCAGCCAGATAGATTTTGGGTTGGTGGCTCAGGGTTCTTAACAAGTATGTAACCTGTTGCAGGCCTTGTCGGTTAACAACACAAATAGTAGGACGACTAGTGCAATACTGCAGGCTTAGTTGCCCGGGCAAAAAGCTCATACCTAAGCCTCTACCCGCTACTGTAACAGAACTGTCGTTTTGCTTAACCATGGCAATTGTATTGTTGTAACAGCGTTTTTTCTTATATAAGCTAAGCTTTTAAAGCTATATATGAAAGTATAAGTCTGTATTTTTAACCCATGCCAGATAGCTGTACCTTTGATACAAATGCAATGGCAAGTATAATAAAGACAACTTCTATGAAAATAATCGAGTGCCCACGCGATGCCATGCAAGGCATTAAAGGGTTTATCCCGACTGATACTAAAGTTAAGTACATCAACCAGCTGCTAAAAGTGGGGTTTGATACAATTGATTTTGGCAGTTTTGTCTCTCCCAAAGCTATTCCTCAAATGCAGGATACTGCCGAGGTTTTAGCCAAGCTTGAATTAGGTGCCACTTCCTCCAAGCTGTTAGCTATTATAGCCAATACAAGAGGAGCGGAGGATGCGGCGCAGCACAAGCAGATAGATTACCTAGGATTTCCCTTATCTGTGTCTGAAACATTTCAGCAGCGGAATACAAATAAAAGTATAGCCGAGGCAATGGAGCAGTTGGCGCAGATACAGGATATTTGCCACAAGCATGGAAAAACATTGGTAACCTATATTTCTATGGGTTTTGGTAATCCTTATGATGATCCCTGGGATGTAGAAACCGTGGTTAGTTTTGTAGAGGAGCTCGATAAACTGCAGGTCAAGATTGTATCTTTGTCTGATACAATCGGTGTGGCTACACCAGAAAATATAACGTACCTGTTTAGCCATCTAATCCCTTCTTTTAAGCATATAGAGTTTGGGGCACACCTGCATACAACCCCCACTACCTGGAAAGAGAAGATTGAAGCAGCTTATCAATCCGGTTGCAGGCGTTTTGATGGAGCTTTGCATGGTTATGGCGGCTGCCCCATGGCAAAAGATGAGCTGGTTGGAAACATGCCTACTGAGAATTTGGTAGATTACTTCGAAAATAATGGCGTAAATTTGACGCTTAACAAAGCTGCCCTCCAAGCCGCAATGGCTGAATCCGGAGCAGTATTTCTTTAATCTATGGCAAGCAGAACAATAGTAGATATTTTTATACCCTGTTTCGTAGACCAGCTGTTTCCGGACACGGCCATGAATATGGTGAAGGTGCTGGAGAAGGTAGGCTGCGACGTGCGCTATAATCCTAACCAAACATGCTGCGGGCAACCCGCTTTTAATGCTGGTTTTTTTAATGAAGCCCGGGAAGTGGCCGATAAGTTTTTAGACGATTTCTCTAACGAAACCTCTCATTACATTGTGGCTCCCTCTGCCTCTTGTGTAGGCATGGTGCGCAATGCATACCAGGATATATTCGTTAAATCTTCGAAGCTGGTGAAGTACCGCTCTATGCAAAAGAAAGTGTATGAGCTGACGGAGTTCCTGACTGATGTGCTGGGCATTACTCGCATACAAGGTGCTTCTTTAGCTGGTAGATATACCTACCACGACTCATGCAGTGCCTTGCGCGAATGCGGTATCAAAGCAGGGCCAAGAGAGCTGCTCGGAAACGTAGCAGGCTTGGAGCTGGTTGAAATGGAAGACAGTGAAACCTGCTGTGGCTTTGGCGGTACTTTTGCCGTTAAGTTCGAAGCTATTTCAACGGCAATGGCTGAGCAGAAAGTAGACAATGCCATTGCTACTGGTGCAGATTATATTGTCTCCACTGATAGTAGCTGCCTGATGCACTTAGAGGCATATATACAGAAACAGAAAAAGCCAATCAAAACCATGCACATAGCAGATGTGCTGGCGAGTGGGTGGTAAGGTAATTCTTTCCTTAGTATAAAAGCGAGGGCCTGTGTAAGTATACTTGCACAGGCCCTCGCTTTTTATTTTATACTTGATTATCGATTAATAAAGTAGCCGAAACCAAAGGTTAAATACTTACTGCTTAAATTTAAATCAAGTCCAGAACGAGTGCTTTTGGTATTTTCAATTACTCTAAGTTCATGTTCATAAGTAGTTCTTGTGTAAGATAAATTGCCAAAGTTCGCTGATAAGCCTATTCTCTCTGTTGGGAAAAATGTTATTCCTGGGGATACTCCTATACCGAAACCTCTGTTTTTAGTCTCACTACTTGAGCTGAGCCCTCTATAATCGGATTCGGATTTACTGCTTCCTGTAAAAAGGTCAGCATAGGCCTTTCCTGTAATGGCAATTTTCTCCGAAACCATAAAATATTTTTTTAGATAGGGTTGTAATGAAACGGTTCTATCTGTGCTTTCTCTTGAACCATAAAATTCAGGCACCTCGTCATCTATTATATAGCTTTTAGACTCTGTTCTTGAATATGAATAACTAACAGTAGTACCAACTTCTAACTTGTCATTTAACATAAGGCCTGCACTAGGTGCTAAATTATATGTAATCGCTTTATACCTACCATCATCACTTTGAGGTTTACTAGTGTTCGTGCTAAAACCTAATGAGCCTGATAGAACTACTGTTCCCTTAGAAGTTTGTGCAAAAGCACAAGAGCCGAGCATTGTGAAAACTGCGGCAATTAATAATTTTTT
>NZ_JBHTLD010000295.1:0-3231 GCF_042678745.1 Pontibacter rugosus
CCGCTTTGTTGGGGTTGGCGGCCACCTACTCTCCCGGGTGTGACCCCAGTACCATCGGCGCGCCCGGGCTTAACTGCTCTGTTCGGAATGGGAAGAGGTGCTCACCGGGGCCATAGCCACCATTATCGTCTGCACGGCTGTTATGCGTGCCTGATGCTTGTAGACATGATTTGGGAAAGAGAGCGAAGCGAGGAGCGGCGGGCCGCTTTTCGGCGCGCGCGACGCGCTCGGGCAATTAGTATGGCTCGGCTTTGGTGTTTCCACCTTTACACCTGCCACCTATCGACGTCATCGTCTTTGACGGCCCTTAAGGGAGATCTCATCTTGGGGCGGGTTTCGCACTTAGATGCTTTCAGCGCTTATCCCGTCCGAGCGTAGCTACCCTGCGCTGCGGCTGGCGCCACAACAGGTCCACCAGAGGCTCGTCCAGCCCGGTCCTCTCGTACTAAGGCCAGAACCCCTCAAATCTCCGACGCCCACAACAGATAGGGACCGAACTGTCTCACGACGTTCTGAACCCAGCTCGCGTGCCACTTTAATCGGCGAACAGCCGAACCCTTGGGACCTTCTCCAGCCCCAGGACGTGACGAGCCGACATCGAGGTGCCAAACCTCCCCGTCGATATGAGCTCTTGGGGGAGATCAGCCTGTTATCCCCAGAGTACCTTTTATCCTTTGAGCGATGGCCCTTCCATGCGGAACCACCGGATCACTATATCCGCCTTTCGGCCCTGCTCGGCTTGTGGGCCTCACAGTCAAGCACCCTTGTGCTATTGCGCTCTGCGCACGGTTACCAAGCGTGCTGAGGGTACCTTTGAAAGCCTCCGTTACTGTTTTGGAGGCGACCACCCCAGTCAAACTACCCACCAAGCACTGTCCCCCGTCGTACGAGGTTAGGCGCCAAGCAACTCAAGGGTGGTATTTCAAGGACGGATCCGCGACGCCTGGCGACGCCGCTTCATCTCCTCCCACCTATCCTACACATGAGTTACCCAGCGTCAATGCTAAGCTATAGTAAAGGTTCATGGGGTCTTTCCGTCCCGTTGCGGGTACTCGGCATCTTCACCGAGACTACAATTTCACCGAGCTCACGGCTGAGACAGCGCCCAGATCGTTACACCATTCGTGCAGGTCGGAACTTACCCGACAAGGAATTTCGCTACCTTAGGACCGTTATAGTTACGGCCGCCGTTTACCGGGGCTTCGATTCAATGCTTCGCCTTGCGGCTGACATCCCCTCTTAACCTTCCGGCACCGGGCAGGTGTCAGGCCTTATACTTCATCTCTCGATTTCGCAAAGCCATGTGTTTTTGTTAAACAGTCGCCTGGGCCTTTTCACTGCGGCTTCTCCATCGCTGGAGGAAGCGCCCCTTCTCCCGAAGTTACAGGGCCATTTTGCCGAGTTCCTTGGCCGTGATTCACTCGAGCACCTTAGGATTCTCTCCTCGACCACCTGTGTCGGTTTGCGGTACGGGCGGCACGACATTTAAACGCTTAGCGGGTTTTCTAGGGAGCCTGATTAGGGACGATCTCCGCCCCCGAGGGGTTGGAGTACTTTCAGCTTTCAGCTAGTCCGGCGTACTTCACAACCGGTCCAATACCTACGGCCTTAAACGCGCTATTCCGTCAGCGCGCCGTCCTTTCACTTCTCCGTCACCGCATCGCTATGACGTGCCGGTACTGGAATATTAACCAGTTGTCCATCGAACTGCGCTTTCGCCTCGCCCTTAGGACCCGACTAACCCTGATCCGATTAGCGTTGATCAGGAAACCTTGGTCTTTCGGTGTGCGGGTTTCTCGCCCGCATTATCGTTACTTATGCCTACATTTGCTTTTCCAAGCGCTCCAGCATGCCTTGCCGGCACACCTTCACCGCCCTTGGAATGCTCCCCTACCAGTGCACATAGTGCAATCCGCAGCTTCGGTATTAGACTTGATGCCCGATTATTATCGATGCCCTCTCGCTCGACCAGTGAGCTGTTACGCACTCTTTAAAGGAATGGCTGCTTCCAAGCCAACCTCCTGGCTGTCTAAGCAAGTGGACCTCCTTTGTTCAACTTAGTCTAAATTTAGGGACCTTAGCTGGCGGTCTGGGTTCTTTCCCTCTCGGCCCGGGACCTTAGCACCCCGAGCCTCACTGCCGCGTATATCAAGTGGCATTCGGAGTTCGTCAGGATTCGGTAGGATGTGACTCCCCCTAGTCCTATCGGTAGCTCTACCTCCACATGACTCCACCGCGACGCTGCCCCTAAAGGCATTTCGGGGAGTACGAGCTATTTCTCAGTTTGATTGGCCTTTCACCCCTACCCACAGGTCATCCAAATACTTTTCAACGTAAACTGGTTCGGACCTCCAACTGGTTTTACCCAGCCTTCATCCTGCCCATGGGTAGATCACAAAGTTTCGCGTCTACCCCCCCTGACTGCGCGCCCTGTTCAGACTCGCTTTCGCTGCGGCTCCGTGCCTCGAAGACACTTAACCTTGCCAGGGAGGAGTAACTCGTAGGCTCATTATGCAAAAGGCACGCCGTCACTGCACAAAGCAGCTCCGACCGCTTGTAGGCGCACGGTTTCAGGATCTGTTTCACCCCGTTATTCACGGTGCTTTTCACCTTTCCCTCACGGTACTGGTTCACTATCGGTCTCTCAGGAGTATTTAGCCTTACCGGATGGTGCCGGTGGATTCAGGCGGGATTTCTCCGGTCCCGCCCTACTCAGGATACCACTAGGGCCAAGCAGCTTACGCACACGGGACTATCACCCCCTATGGTCAGACTTCCCAGTCTGTTGTGCTTCAATACTTGGTCCCACCACGTGGTCCTACAACCCCAGCACTGCCGTGACAGCACTGGTTTGGGCTGTTCCGCGTTCGCTCGCCACTACTTACGGAATCACTCTTGTTTTCTCTTCCTCCGGGTACTTAGATGTTTCAGTTCCCCGGGTTTGCCTCCGTAAACGGATACTTGAACTTCATTCAAGTGGGTTGCCCCATTCGGAAATCTTCGGATCAAAAGGTATGTGCCCTTCCCCGAAGCTTATCGCAGCTTGTCGCGTCCTTCTTCGCCTCTGAGAGCCTAGGCATCCCCCGTGCGCCCTTCTCTGCGTCTGCGGCCGGTCGCCCGTAGGCAACCGGCCCGCCTCTCTCGCACTTGGGCCGCATTACTGCGGCCTAGTCAATTTCTTATTCTCTCTCTTTCCCATCATGTCAAAGAACTTTCTCCTAAGATGCTAGG
>NZ_JBHTLD010000296.1:0-4563 GCF_042678745.1 Pontibacter rugosus
ATATTTGTTATTTGACAAATTGCATTATATACCTATATTCTATAATTCGGTATTGATGGTGCTGCTGTGGTTGATTATAAATATGCGCGATAAGGCGAAAAGTGTAAATAACAAAGAAGCCCAGGCTATTGCAGCCTGGGCTTCTTACTGAAAAAGTGCTAGAGATAAGGTTAGTTGTGGGCGTCTTCGGTGCGGGCTGAACCACCACTTATGATCTGCCCAAAGAAGATACTGTTTAAGAACAGTTTGTTGGTGCCATACCAGAAAGCGCGGAAGTTTGGGTTGTCTGGCATGACAATAACTTTACCGCTGCCTAGAGATGAAACATCTACCGCCGCCGTGCTTTTTAGCTTTTGCAGGTTTGGTTTGGAGATGTAGCCAGCCATGAGCGGATTTGCCGTATACATCACGGGGTTGGCATAAGGGCTTTTGGAGCGCTCCATGAACAAGGTATTGCTGCGGAAGATCGGCATCTGCGTGTCGGTATAGCCGTAGGTCAGCGGGTGTGTCAGGTCCAGCTTAGTCTCAAAAATCGCCCCGCCTATTACCTGTGCACCATTGGTGTTAGGCATATCGGCATACGGTTTCTGTGCCACGGTGTCTTTATCGCTTTGCTTGAATGTGATATTGCCTATGCCGTTATCGGAAAGCCATTTAGCGGCATCGCCCATGCCTATAACCGTGCCGCCTTGCTGCACCCAGCTACGCAGTTTGTCTTTAGAAATGTTGCCATAGCTGCCGTCAGATAAAACAATCACATTATACTTGTTCAGGGCCAGGCGGTTAAAATCATCTGTTTTTACCAGCGTTGGGCGCATGTCGAAGCGGTTGTCGAGCAAATGCCAGGCCTCGCCTGCGTCATAGCTGTTCACACCGTCACCTATCAGCATCATAATTTTAGGTTGTTGTAGAGACAACATCATTGGGCTGCCTAGCTTTATTCCTTCCGGGTTAAATCCGGTGTTCATAGCATGCACCTGCAGCGCATTCTCTGTAGCCACTTGCTGCAGCAGTTGATGCAGCTCGTCTGAGCCTATGGGTTGCCCGCTGACAGGTATAAGTATGGTGCCGTAATCGAACTGCTTACTGCCAGCGGTTGTAAACTTATCTGTCGCTACTTTCGCGGTAATTCCTTTGTCCATCAGTTGGTTAAGGGCGCGAGGGGCATAGTAGCCGTGCCATTCAAAGGCGTAGGCATAATCACTTTTTCCTCCTACAACCTCACCAGTTGGCAAAGCCATTTGCTCCACCCGCTGACCAAGCTGATTCCCTTTAAAATTTTTAGATGACAGCGCTGCATGGTCCAGGTCGAAAGCCAATGGAAATGTCCAGGCAGAGATATCATAGAAAAGGCTATCCTGGAAAGTAGTGCGCTTCTCAAACATCGCCTCTATCAGCTTATACTGTGGTTGCTCCGTCGGGATGATGTAAGCGTTTTCCGGTGTATAGGTAATATTGTTTATTTTGAAGCTTTCTTTCGGACGATATACCTCTATCTGATGTTGCTTGATGATTTCTGCCAAATGAAAAGCACGTGCCTTGTCTTTTTCCGAACCAAACACATACGCTTTGGTGCCTGCCTTTTTAGATTCGTTGAATGCCTGCTTGTAGAAATCGCGCTGGTGCGTGAGCAGTTCCTCACGCATAGCCTGTGCTGCCTCTAGCGTAGAAAGCGTAGTGGTAAACTGGTTGCGTATGGTAAAAGGAAAAGTGAGTACTCCATTTATACTTTCCTGCGCATGCCCTCTGGAACTTGCCTGCTCAAACAATATACCTACGGCTCCATTTACATCTGGATAGGTGGAGCCTTTGCCGTAGTAGAAGTCATCATAGCTTTCTTCTGTGTAATAGAAAGAACCGATTTTATCCAGCGCTTTTGCATGGTAAGTGCCAATCTTCTGCGTCAGCTTAAAGTTGTTCTCCGGTGTAAGCGGGTTGTTGCGGCTCGGTATGCCCGGCTGAAAAAAGAACGTCGCGTTGGTTCCCATTTCATGATGGTCCGTCAGTACGTTAGGCTTCCACTCATGGAACTTCGCCAGCCTGCCTTTTGATTCCGGATGCTGAAGCGGCAGCCAGTCGCGGTTCAGGTCAAACCAGTAGTGGTTGGTTCGGCCGCGTGGCCATACTTCATCAAACTCAGCACTGTTCGCGTCAGTAACCAGATTTTTGCCGCGGTGCGTGTTTACCCAACTGGCAAAGCGGTTCAGGCCATCCGGGTTGATGGATGGGTCAAGGAGTATAACTGTCTCATTCAGTAGCTTGTCTATTTCCGGACCTTGTGCTGCTGCTAAATGATAAACTGCTAAGAGGGAAGCGTTGCTGCCACTCGGCTCATTACCGTGCACGCTGTAACCCATCCATACTACTGCCGGCATATTTTTAATATCCACACTACCCGACTCGGCAGGATTTGTAAGCTTACGGTGTTGCTCCTTTATCTGGTTTATGTTCTGCTGGTTTTGAGAAGAGGTGATGGTCAGCAGGTATAGCGGGCGGTTCTCGTGGGTGCGAGCATATTCGGTTAGGGTGATGCGATCTGAAGCCTCATCCATCAGGCGCATATACATCACTAGCTGGTCATGGCTCACGTGCCACTCGCCTACGTTGTAGCCAAGTATATCTTTGGGAGTCGGGATGCTGCTGTTGTAGCTGGTGTTCGCCGGCAGGTAATAGGAGAGAGGTGTTTCGGTTTGCTGTGCAACAGCGGCCGAGCCAAAGCCAAGCGCAGCTGCCACAGCAAATGCGTAAAATTTCTTCATGTGGTAAAGGCGTAGATAAAGTTTAGGTTAGCTTGTATCTGCAATTTGTTGTTTTACTCAGGCAATTGCAAGCCAAGAGCTCTGCAAGCAGGTAAAAATATAGTTAAACTAAAGTATAGCCTTTTCAGCAAGCGGGGTGATAGCGGTAAAGTATGGGTGAGGGTTGATAGCATAGGAGGTGGCACCTGTTGCTGCCTACTAAAGCATGAGTTGCACGGCTAACATTATCACGCGGACAGGTCGCGGTCTGTCCCTACAAGTCGTGTATGATAGAAGTGTGTATGATAAAAGCAAAGGCTGTAGCTATCTAAGCTGAACCCAGTCTTTCCGTTGAGCGCCTATGCGAGCTTTTCCGGTGACGAGCGAGAGCGAGGCAGCCCAAGGAACGAGTAAGACGTCCCTTCCCCCCGGCAGGAAAAGCTCCCAGCGCGATGCGGTTATCGAGGGCCTTTACCCCCAAGACAAGCCCTCGCGGGCTTGAGCGCTCCAAAGCAAAAGTGAAACATTACACGTGTGGGAGCTGGAGGGTGAACGGCAGCTAGAAAAGATAGCTTGGCTGAAGATGAGACAAGCAGTAGCTTTGGAAGTATGACTGCAACAAGTATAGCAGCAGCTGAGCAAGTATGGCTCTGCGAGCCAGTAGAGCTGGAAGCTCTACATCATAGAAGGCACTAGCTGAAAGCTAGCGCCAGCAATAGACAAGAAGCGACCATGCAAGTTATAGCCTCAGGTATTCAGGTATGGCTTTTCAAACAAGTTGAGTTACAAACTCTACATGACTATAAGACTCAAGTCCGAAAACTTGCGCTAGAGGGGAAGCAATAACCAGAGACTATGGAAGTATAGCTGTCGAGGCATAAGCAGACGCTTGCGGCATAAGCAGTAACTGTCAATCATTTCCTTAAAGCTAGACCTGTACTTAGAATTAAACCTGTTACCTAACAATTTTAGAATATGTAGAAGCCGTACCTGATGCATTCTTTCTTTTGCCTCCCCTAAAACTCACAAAGTATAAAGCAATGCCAGAAATAACGGAAAGCAAGCCAATAATCGAAAACAGCCGCAGCAGCAGGTTGCCAAAATTATCTCTGCCTTCATAGTCCATGGTGTGAAGCATCCAGAGGAAATCAAACAGGCGCCATTTGTTGTTTCGGAAACTGGTGATTTCACCCCGCTCTGCGGCAACATACACGGTGGTGCTGGTAGGATGCTGCATGGTTACGGCGTAGGCAGGCAAAGGACTTTCGCGGTACTCGTGGTGCTTGCCTACTTTTCCTTCGGTTAATAACTCTACCTGTGCTACCTGTACTTGCTCATTAAAACTACCAAGTGCCATCTCTATAGCCTCCTGCTTTGTAAGCGGCTGGCGCAGCTTACCAGATGCAGCCAATGCAAGCTGTGTGTGCTGCTCGGGCTTGTTGTTGTGGCCTCGGAAGTATACTACCTGATACACTGGCTCTCCCAGGATATGCACCAGTTTTAAAGACTTGATAGAATCTACCTGTGGGAGCTGAGAAATGACAGCAGAAGGTGATGCTAGCTGAGCGTCTGCGCTAAAGTATACAGGTGCTTTCTTCTGAAAGTCTCCATGTATCTCATCAATATCTGACCAACTGAAGTAAAGTCCACCCACTGTCCATAGTATAAACTGCAGGCCTGTAAATAGGCCCAGGTACCGGTGTGTCTTGCGAATGCGGAGGTGTGTTCGACGGTTCATTAAAACAAAAGTACCAAACAAGTGCAGTTATACCAGCTGACCTAACTAAAGAAGAGAGTTAACTATCCCTAATTTATATATATCTGT
>NZ_JBHTLD010000297.1:0-4511 GCF_042678745.1 Pontibacter rugosus
ATCTGTCTCTATAAAACTAACTCTAAATATTTGCTGGAGGTGTAGATTAAACTATTTAGAGCGATAAGTGTTTAATGGGTAAATTATCAGATGTCATTTAACGAATTCTATAAACGATTGTTGGGCTTATCAAAAAATGCCCCTACTTGCAGCACGCTAACCCGATCTGGTAAATACGGTGAGGGCTATCAGGAATGGGTGGCAGCACAGCTTTACCTTAACTGGACAATTCCATTTTTCAAAGCTTATCATTATAAGAAAGCTACTCTGCCAGCTTCTCTTAGGGTGCAACTAATACAGGAAGAGCATTTTAATGGCGCAGTCTTCTTTTATGACCCTAGTATAGGTGCCGGTAATTTTTGCTATTTGTTCGATTTATTTAAGGATCGCATACTTGAAAACGGCTATACCCTACATAGCTGTGATAAGCTGGAGGTACGGCACGAGCGTTACACAGAACAGGTAGAAAAACACCTTTTAACTCCGCCGGCCTCTGACCTACCAGGTACCAGCCTTTGTAACCAGCTCTATGGAAATGTGTTGCTTGACTATATCAAAGTAAATAAACACCCAGGATACATACGTTTTGTGGCAAATACTTACAATGATGCTTACTTTTCTAAACCATTACCTTTTGAAGAACTTCTGGAAAAGGTATTACAGCCAACGGAAAAGAAGCGCTATTAGTAAGCTATTGCAAATGTGCTAGATTACTATTTTTTGTACATGAGGTAATATCACCGCTGATGGCTTTGTTCCGTCAGGCATGCTAGCAGCTTATAGAATAGCCATTCCCTTGTCTAGTCCTGCAGTATACTTTGTAAAACTCAGGCCACCCACCTACCCTGCTTGTTTGAGTTATTCCGACCATAACACTGCCTGCAAGCTATAAGGCATTTGAAAACTAGCTTATACATATAAACTCCTCACCTTGAGGATATTTTGACACAGCACCTGATCACTAGCTTTCCCGTCAATTTTAGCAATGCATTTACTTTCGATCAACAGCGTCTAGTTGTTGTGCTAGAGCAAAATCAGAATTTATATTCCAAGTTGGAAGCTTTAGGTATTGCTAGTAAGCTACATGCCATACCAGCAACTGAAGACAATTAAGACTTTGCTGAAAAAGGTAATTTCAAGTAAGAAGGGAGCTGGTTAAACTACAGGTAAATTTAGCTGACTTACCAACTGCACTGGTTCATAAAGCTAAATTTATACTTCAGGAATTTACTTGTACCTGATGAACTGTGGCTACAGCACTTAAAAAGAATAGCGGGATCTTAGTGCTTTGAAGCCTTGAAATTTTGAGGAATGCTAAGCAATAAATAGGAATACGAAGTATAAGCCTAACCATAAAAAATCCATAAAGTGCCAATAGCTGTTTAGCATGGATAATTGAAGGTGGCGAAAAGGATCACGTATAAAAATGAGACTTCTTACGCCATCTGATTTCACATATATTGTCTTGAAAAGCATAAAAGAAAGGAAAATCACTCCCCCTATCAGGTGAAGCACGTGCAGGGCAGAAATCAAGTATAGATAAGTACCTGATGCTTTTCCGGTAAAATAGATGCCTGTGCGGTTCATTTCGTGCCAGCCTAATAACTGCGCTCCAACAAACAACAGACCAAATGCTAAGGTTAAGGCCAGATATCTAGCCATCTTCTTAAGTTTCTCCTGCTTGTACAAACGTGGTATCTTAGACATAGTATAGCTGCTGAAAAGCAACAAAACTGTACCTACGCTGAAGAATTTAGGTAACTCAAAAGTTTCGTTCGTGAAACCGCCTGTCCTCACGAAAGCTACCGTTAAAATGAAAAAGAGAACCCCTATGCCGATCATGCTCAAGTAAAGCAGCATCTTGATAGGATGCATCTTCTCTATATGCTTAAAGGCTGAGCGCTGTGATGCGTTAACTTTATTCTTTTTATCCTGGTCCATCCTATGCTCCTTTTCCTGAGAGTTTTGCATTTGTAACCGTACAAGGCATAGCGTTCTCAGTATACCTTAATTATACCGAAGCCTTTGACTTATAGTTTTGCGAATATTCCTTTTACTTGCTGATTAAGCGTCTTTTTTTACAACAGTAGATATATAGCTATTGTTGTACTGTAAGAGCGTTTTATTAAACCAATATTTAGAATGTATTAAGCTACCCTCGCACGCTGGTTTGCGTTAAACATAGTAAAACCCTTAAATTCTATGAAATCAACGCTATACACCCTATATGTCTTTTTGTTTTCCCTGCTGATGAGCCACTTTGCTACTGCGCAAAATGAGCGTTCATCTTTTACAGGCACTAATCGTGTAATGGTAGCATTAGAAGGCCCCTTGATTCGTTATGATTTTGTATCGAAGCAAATGTTTGTACGCCACAATAAAGAAGCACAGAGGCTTGAATGTGTTATTCCAGTTGTAAGCCTCTTACCACTGCAAGACTCTGTACCTCCTGCTATGTTATATAATGTACTTTTTGGAGCCAAGTACCCGCAGCTACTGATTAGATTACACGTACCCACTCAAAGTGCTGTTCCGAACGACCTTCTCTCGGCTACCAGCAACCTTACCGCCTCTGTTCAGATACAAGGTGTTACAAACGAAACGAGAGTGCCTGTCACCTTTAACACAATCGATAATACCTTATACTTTACCACCAGCTTTGATCTGATGCTGGATAACTTTCAAGCGTCTATTCCTGCTGAGTACCTGCCTTTGCTTACAGGCAGGCTTATGATTATGATAGATAGGGCGAAGTGGATTAATTCTATGACGTATTAGCTAGTTCTTCTGAAAAGTGTAAGTATGGCTTCAGCAATAGCAGCTCATTAAGATGCCGTATTAACCATATTATTTCAACTACAGACTCTGATTAATCTTTATAAGAAACCCTGCTACAAAGAAAGCAGCTGCCCCTCGTGCTGTTATTAATAGTGTTTGCCAGCTACCCAATAGTTATTATATTTACTGCATATAAATAATTCAGAACTCATGAGAAAAGCAGCTACAATTCTACTCCTGGCAATTTCTTCTTATGCCTGTAACCAGGCAAAGTCACCTGTAGAAAATCAATCAGCTCTTCAGCAGAATAATGCTTCGGGTGTGGTATATGGTGCTGCCTTCACAGAAGGCAATGTACTTCCAGCATCCGCTTTACTTGCTGCTATAGACAACAAAGATTCCTTACAGGCAACAATAGCTGCAGAGGTAGTAGAAAGTTGTCAGGCCAAAGGGTGTTGGATGGACGTAAAGCTGACTGACAACAGCAACATGAAAGTGACCTTCAAAGATTACGGCTTCTTTTTGCCTGTAGAAGACCTTGAAGGCAGGGAAGTCATCTTTACAGGAACAGCCAAACGTGAGGTTATATCAGTAGAGGACCAACAGCATTATGCTAAAGACGCAGGCAAAACTGCAGCAGAAATAGCAGCAATTACAGCTCCTAAGGAAGAGCTCAGGTTTGTAGCTGATGGCGTTATTCTTAAATAAGAATGTGTACTTTTAACTGAACAATCACAAAAGTCAATCTTCTGGTATAAATTAACACTGTAGCAGCAAAAGACCTACATTAACAGATGCTCTAACATAAGTCTATTAAACTCCTCCCACTCATCGTGTTGCACCCAATGCCCTGCTTCCTGCAACGTATAGAGCGAACCTTTTTCTAAAAAATTGACGCTTTCTATAGCCATGCCATGCATTAGGTAAGGATCTTTCTTCCCCCAGATGATGCGTGTCGGAATTTTCACGCTGCCATCTCCCCCACCTTGGCGGCTCCACTTAAGCGCTCTGTACCAATTCAGCATACTTTTGATTGCTCCGGGCTTTGCCCATGCTGCACGATACTGTTCTACTTGAGCATCTGTTAACCGGCCAGATAATTGTGAAGTAAGCAGTTTCCAATTATTTAGTTTAAGTACAGCCTCAGGCAGGTAAGGCAACTGAAAAAAAGCCATGTAAGCGCTCTTAAGCATCTGGGTAGGCCTGGACAGTAAAAACTTATTTAGCACAAATGGGTGTGGCACATTAACTATGATCATTCGCTTTAACCTTTCAGGGTGGTGCAGCGCCAGTTGCCAGCTTATCAAAGCTCCGAAATCATGTCCTAACAAATGAAAACTGCTGATACCAAAATGATTTGCCACGCGCAAAACATCTGCTACAAGCACATCAGTAGTATAGTTAATCACATTCTGCGGCTTATCGCTAAGGTTATACCCTCTCTGATCAATCGCAAAGGCATTGAAGCCAGCTTCAGCCAGTGCCTGTAACTGTTTCTGCCAGGCGAACCACGCATCAGGAAAACCGTGCAGCAGTATAACTGGCTCACCAGTAGCAGGGCCAGCCTGAACCACATGCAGGAAAAGACCACCTATATCAACTATATTATCCTCCATAGTCACCATACTTTAATAATGGTTTGTATACCTGAGTTTTACTTAAGCATACTTAACCTTTTACTTTAACCCCTCTATAGAAGTTGTCCTTAAAAAACTTAATGTAAGAGGGATAAA
>NZ_JBHTLD010000298.1:0-4502 GCF_042678745.1 Pontibacter rugosus
TAAGAAGAAGTAAGTTCTTTTTAAATGTTTCTATGCCGCAAGTTTAGCGCAGCGTAACTTGTGGCTGTTCATGGTGCCAGTTTGTAACTGGCGTAAGTATAGGTATCAAGGTAACGGTAACAGCTTTATAGCTGAGATTATACTTAACCGCTTCGCTCAAATTGGCAATATGATTATTCAAGAAGTATAACTTCTACCATACCTTTTCCCCCGGCATAGTCTATGGCGCTGCTGTAAGGATAATCCTGTGGTTCCCACACGAAGCCAACTTCAACGGGATTGTTGTGAATATAGTCCTGCTTCTGTTCCATCAGGAAATTTGAGTTTAGCTCAATAGGCTGGTTATGCTGCTGCCAAAACTGGAAGGTCTGATTATTCGTGTTTAGTTTACCTGCACGCTCAAACATCCAGAGCATCCACTCTTTGCGGCTCTCCTGCGGATTATCAACTATAGCTTTAACTATAGTTTTAGAAGTATGTTTTTTCAGATCCCGAATGATACCCGATTGAATTTCTGCTTGTGAGCCGATGATAAGATGAACGTGATTAGACATGATGCACCAGGCATACACTTCCAAGCCTTTGTTCTTAATGCAATAATTCAGGCTATCAACTACTATGTCTTTATAGGCAGGCCTAGTGAAAACATCAATCCAATTTACAGTTGCAAATGAGATAAAGTGCAGCTTACTATGGTCCTTGATCTTATAGTTTCGGCTCATGGTATGCTATACGAGCATACCGCCAGTTTGAGCGAAGCGGTAAAGGTGGTGGGTATGGAGCCAGTTTGTAAAGGCGGAAGTATAAGTATGAGATTTACGCCAGTTGCAAACTGGCGTCATACATAGCCACAAGTTGCGCTCCGCTAAACTTGCGGCATACGGAGCTCTCTTATATCAAGTATAAAAAGGAAAGGCTGCCCGATCTCTCAGGCAGCCTTTCCTTTTTTATATTTTATACTTCAGACTAGAAGCTGGCTAAAGCGTTGTTCAGCGTCTCGCTTGGGCGCATGGCTTTGCTTGTCTTTTCTTCATCTGGGTGGAAGTAACCACCGATGTCAACAGGCTTGCCTTGTGCTGCAATTTGCTCGTCAACAATTTTCTGCTCGTTGTCTGTCAGCTCTTTTGCCAGTTTAGAGAAACGCTCCTTCAGCTCCTGATCATCGTTTTGCTCGGCTAGTGCCTGCGCCCAGTATAAGGCCAGGTAGAAGTGGCTGCCACGGTTGTCGATGCCGCCCACTTTACGAGAAGGTGATTTGTCTTTCTCCAGGAACTCAGCATTTGCTTTGTTAAGAGCCTCCGCCAACACCTTAGCTTTATCGTTGTTGGTTTTGTACGCCAGGTCTTCCAGCGATACAGCCAGTGCCAGGAACTCACCAAGAGAATCCCAACGCAGGTAGTTCTCTTCAACAAACTGCTCTACGTGCTTCGGTGCAGATCCACCGGCACCTGTTTCGAACAGGCCACCGCCATCCAGCAACGGAACGATAGACAGCATTTTAGCACTTGTGCCTAACTCTATGATTGGGAACAGGTCTGTCAGGTAGTCGCGAAGAACGTTACCAGTTACAGAGATAGTATCTTTACCAGCTTTGGCACGCTCGCACGTATAGCGCATAGCGTCAACCGGCGACATAATTTTAATCTCCAGGCCGTTTGTATCGTGGTCCTGCAGGTACTTCTCTACTTTCTTGATAAGGTTCGCATCGTGCGCACGCTGTGGATCAAGCCAGAAAATAGCTGGCGTGTTCGTTATACGGGCTCTTGTTACCGCCAGCTTCACCCAGTCCTGAATTGGAAGGTCTTTCGTCTGGCAAGCTCTGAAGATGTCGCCCTGCTCTACTTTCTGCTCCATCAGCGCGTTACCGTCCGCATCTACCATGCGTACAGTACCAGCGGCAGTCATCTTGAAAGTTTTGTCATGCGAGCCATACTCTTCTGCTTTCTGTGCCATCAGACCGATGTTCGGCACTGTACCCATCGTTGTTGGGTCGAAGGCACCGTTCTCTTTGTTGAACTTAATTACCTCCTGGTAAATACCGGCGTAAGAACGATCAGGTATAATAGCCACTGTGTCGTGCAGTTTACCGTCCGTGCCCCACATTTTGCCTGAAGAGCGGATAGCCGCAGGCATAGATGCGTCGATAATTACATCGCTTGGTACGTGCAGGTTAGTGATGCCTTTATCAGAGTTTACCATCGCCAGTTCAGGGCGCTTCGCATACTCCGCTTTGATGTCAGCTTCTATTTCAGCACGCTTATCTTCTGGCAGGCTCTTGATTTTGTTGTAAACATCGCCTAGACCATTGTTCGCATCAACGCCGATCTCTTTGAATGTAGCGCCGTGCTTCTCGAACACGTCTTTAAAGAAAACTTTAACCGCATGGCCAAACATGATAGGGTCAGACACCTTCATCATGGTAGCCTTCAGGTGCAGCGATAAAAGTATACCTTGCTCCTTCGCCTCGGCAATTGCTTTCTCGAAGAATGCGTTAAGCTCTGCAACATGCATCACAGAAGAGTCCATTACCTCGCCTGCTTTCAGAGCTACTTTCTCTTTCAGTACTTTTGTTTCGCCGTTAGCGCCAACAAACTCAATGCGTACATCCGTAGCCTTGTCTACCACTACAGACTGCTCACTGCCGTAGAAGTCGCCGCTCTCCATGTGAGCTACATGCGTTTTAGAGTCTGATGACCACTCACCCATAGAGTGCGGGTTCTTTTTAGCATACTGCTTCACAGCATCAGCCACACGGCGGTCAGAGTTACCTTCGCGCAACACTGGGTTTACCGCGCTACCTAAAATTTTAGAATAACGTGTTTTCACCTCATGCTCATCGTCGTTTTTAGGCTCAGATGGGTAGTTAGGGATGTTATAGCCCTGCTCCTGCAGTTCTTTTATAGCCGCATTCAGCTGCGGAATAGAGGCACTAATATTTGGAAGCTTGATGATGTTCGCCTCTGGAGTTTTAGCCAGATCGCCTAAGTAAGCCAGGTCGTCGCCTTGCTTCTGCTCTTCCGTCAGTTTCTCCGGGAAAGTAGCGAGTATACGTCCGGCAAGTGAGATATCTCTTGTCTCTACTTCGATGCCAGCTGCCTTCGTGAAGGTCTGTACGATTGGCAAGAAAGAGCGAGTTGCCAGAGCTGGCGCCTCATCGGTAATGGTATAAATAATTCTTGTTGATTTTCCAGTCATTTTATTTTTTCAGTTTAAGGTTATACTACCTCCAACCAGGGAAGTGAACTTAAGTTATTAGCAAATATAAGAGACTTTTTGATATTGGTTGCCTTAGAGGAGCTACATAGCAAGTGCACTTAATGTTAATTCAAGTTAACATTCTTACAATATAAGCAGCCGGTAATAGCTTTGGCATTGATAGCAAACATAAGCTAAGGGGTCTGCTCTGTTTATAGAAGTTAGTTCATGTGCAGGTACGGCTTGTTGTTCTTCCAAACTAGTTTGCCAGCTTTCTGCCAAGGCCTGCTCAATTGTTTGTTCAGAAAGTCTCTCTCCCAGGTCAGCTGTATACTTATTGGTTTACTTAACACACGGAAAGTTGCATCTCCCAACCAAACACCGTGCTTGTTAGCCCAAAAGCTAGTAATACTCACCAAACTATGGTGTTTTGACTGCTCGCTATCAGAAATGGCAACCGCACCTCCTCCTCCCCTGCCAAAGTGCATCGGAGACGCCATACCACTTGGCTCCACAATAGGCAGCCACACGCTTGCCCCCTCCGGAGTGATATATTGTATCCCAAACACCTCATACGTATCCTCCTCAAATCCTGTATACACAAGGTTTTCCGTTATCCCCAGCAGCTTTGTATTTACAACAGCCGCAGGCAGAAACAACATCTCTAAAAAATCTCTCGCTGCCGCTACACCTACGGCATCAGTCACTTTTGTTACTAAAGGAGAGTTCAGCGTTTTAATCAGCTGGGCAAAAACTAAATAAAGAACAAAATAATAAACTAATTTCACCTTCAAAGCCTCTTGTTCATTTGGCTCTTGTTGTCCCTGTGGCTTTAGCGGAATTAAGTCTAATATTTCTTTCCCTGCCTTACGAACCCAAGAAAAATGTATCAAGACAGCAAGAGGCGCCAAAACTACTGTTTTATACATCGCAGCCTTTAAAGCATCAGGCCCCTGCACCTGTCTCTTACCAACATTTAGCATAAATGCCGCCGGTTGTGCTGATGGGGCATAAGTTAATTTACCTGCCACATCAAAGTGCTTTATAAACAGCATTAATCTATGTGTCCTAATGTTTTCTTCAGAAAAAAATAAGATAGACTTGCTATTAGCCTTTGGTTCCCTCTGCAGCCTATCCCAAAACTTAATCGGCAGCAATAGCATATATATGCCCGCAAATGTTACTCCAAATGTTGGGATCGGAAATACAAAAGCAATAGATAAATGCATACCTACACCTATTAACACAAGCCAGACCCGGAGCTTTTTTATAGGTAACAGAAAAATAAAACTAAACTCAAAGAGCAG